>NZ_JAOBSU010000180.1:0-1541 GCF_025447695.1 Streptococcus danieliae
ATTTTTATGAAATTGATGAGGAGGAGTCAGGATCCTGACATTATTTTCAAAAAGAATAAGCAACGGGAATGATTCTTATCTTAGTTCTATCCCATTCCTTCATTTTAGAACTTTCATTAGGCAATCTGTAGCTAATTTTTTTTTTTTTAAAGTTGCTTTTTCGCTTGCAATTGGTAGTGGTCTATGTTATGATTATTAACGGTTTGAAAAAACTGCCTAAGACAGTAGGGGAGTTCAACTCATAAGAATCCTACCGAGGACAAAACGTATTGAATAAATAACGGTTTGTACTTTCGTGTCTAGGTTTGGGTGCGAATTTTTTATTTGCCCCAAGCAAAATAAAACGGAGGTAAACATACAATGAGTGAAGCAAGTATTGCTAAAAAAGCCGAATTAGTAGATGTTGTTGCTGAGAAAATGAAAGCTGCTGCATCTATCGTCATTGTGGACGCTCGTGGTTTGACAGTAGAACAAGATACAGTTCTTCGTCGTAACCTACGCGGAAGCGAAGTCGAGTACAAAGTAATCAAGAACTCTATTCTTCGTCGTGCAGCTGAAAAAGCTGGACTTGAAGGAATGGAAGATGTCTTTGTTGGACCATCTGCGGTTGCATTTTCAAATGAAGATGTTGTTGCACCAGCAAAAATCTTGAATGACTTTTCTAAAGAAGCTGAAGCGCTTGAAATCAAAGGTGGTGCCATTGAAGGTGCTGTCGCAAGCAAGGATGAAATCATGGCCTTGGCTACATTGCCAAACCGCGAAGGACTTCTTTCTATGCTCCTTTCTGTACTTCAAGCCCCAGTTCGCAACGTTGCTCTTGCAGTCAAAGCGGTTGCAGACGACAAAGAAGGTGCAGCTTAATTCAAGTTGCTTAGTCTTATAGACACATTTTATTAAAAAATTTTTTGGAGGAAATCACAATGGCAT
This sequence comes from Streptococcus danieliae, assembly GCF_025447695.1. Lineage (NCBI taxonomy): Bacteria > Bacillati > Bacillota > Bacilli > Lactobacillales > Streptococcaceae > Streptococcus > Streptococcus danieliae. Next base: position 928 of record NZ_JAOBSU010000180.1, read on the forward strand.
TGAACATTGAAAACATTATTGCTGAAATTAAAGAAGCTTCAATCCTTGAGCTTAACGATCTTGTAAAAGCGATCGAAGAAGAGTTTGGTGTAACTGCTGCTGCTCCTGTAGCTGTTGCTGCTGCTGGCGCTGCTGACGCAGGTGCTGCTAAAGATTCATTCGACGTTGAGTTGACTTCTGCTGGAGACAAAAAAGTCGGTGTTATCAAAGTTGTACGTGAAATCACTGGTCTTGGTCTTAAAGAAGCAAAAGAGCTTGTTGACGGTGCACCAGCAATGGTTAAAGAAGGCGTTGCAACTGCAGAAGCTGAAGAACTTAAAGCTAAATTGGAAGAAGCAGGAGCATCTGTTACTCTTAAATAATAGAGTTCCGCACCAAGTAGCTTAAAAAGCGCAAAAAACCGCTAGTCTTTAGACTAGCGGTTTTTTGCGGTATAAAGAGTTGTGACTAGTTGCTAACTGCAGTAAGGGTTCTAAGGACTAAGAAAAGTTTCTCTTCCAACTAGTCAGTATTGATTAACACTGGCTTCACCTTAAAAAAGGGGTGTGTCAAGAATTTTGTGTAAACTCCAAAGCAGAGTTTGAACGTGTGTATTAATCGGACAAGGAATTGTA
>NZ_JAOBSU010000181.1:0-1493 GCF_025447695.1 Streptococcus danieliae
ACAATTCCTTGTCCGATTAATACACACATTCAAACTCTGCTTTGGAGTTTACACAAAATTCTTGACACACCCCAAATTTTTGACAAAGCTCCTAGCTGTTGAGCGCTTATTGATATAAGCCTTCCTCTCTTTATTAGCATCGTCCCATTTTTTATTGGCCCGCTTTTGTGATTCAGATACTGCCATAATCTCCTCCTACTTAAAAAGATACCAAAGGATTACCAAAAATAGAATCCAGCCTACCAAAGCCTTCCAGTCAAATTTATGACGTTCAGCCTTAAAAGATACTTTCATTCCCATGATTTTTTTGTTATGTTAAGGGCACCTCTAAATACCTCCGTTTTTCTTCAAATTAAGTTATTGAAATCTTGATAAATCAACGTTTAGATTTTTAGGAATTGAGTTTTTAGAGGTGCCCTTAAGCATAACCCCCGAAGGGGCGAGTGGGTTAATCCCACTCAATGTTAATTGTTAAGCTAAAGATAAGAATGTTACGTCGGATTTTCAAACTTATCTTTGGCTTTTTTTCTATGCTTTGCCATAACTTCCTCCTTTCTACAATTATATACGCTTTAGCGTTTATTTCAAGAGGGAATTTAGAAAAAATATCCCTTGGAAGCAAAAAACACTCCTCTGAAGAGGAGTTACTCTAAATTAAATATATTAGAATATGGATACAAATCTAATTGTTCAATTGACGCTATATTCATAAATAATTTTTGAAATTCCATTCCTGGTGCAAAAGGATGAAGCTCATCAAATCCCCGGTGTTCATAAAACTCAGAAGCTTCCGTCAAAGCTTCCAAATAAATACCTCTTATTGGAACTAAACAATTCATCGTCAGCGCTATCCTAAGAACTGAGGCGAGCAATCTTGATCCATATTTGTTATTCTGATAGTCTTTTTGGATAGCTAACAGGTCTAGACTTAGAACAGGATAGCGCTCCAAGGGATGCTCTTTTTGTATCAAGCTAGTAGTTCCTAAAGAGAATGCGATTACTCCAAACAAATCTCCAAGTGAGTTTACTAACCCCAAAACTCTTCGATCGTCATACTCTCTATTAAGAAGCCTTTCCACTTCATTGTTAATTTTCGATACACCACAATCAAAATTCACTGAATCTATTGGCCCTATCCAAGAATACAAATCTACTAATTTTAAGTTATCTTCCACCAGTTAAGAATGTCTCCTCGACTTTTATCTTCATCGCTTCAGCAAATTTGTTTATCACAGACTGACTTGGTTTGTCAGTGTTATTCAGAACAGATAGAACTCTTTGTCTGTCTCGGTCATTATTCACAATGATATCCATATTACGTTTAATAACACCCATTCTAACATACCTCCCAGCCTAATTACTCTTTTATTAGTAACCAAAGTCTATCACAAAATTTTACAAATATCTACAAAATTTTACCCGAATTATTCATAGATAACTAAAAAAACTTCTAGAAACCCTGATAGATCAATGTTTCTAGAAGTTTTTGATTT
>NZ_JAOBSU010000182.1:0-1442 GCF_025447695.1 Streptococcus danieliae
AATCAAAAACTTCTAGAAACATTGATCTATCAGGGTTTCTAGAAGTTTTTTTAGTTATCTATGAATAATTCGGGTTTTTCTATTTAAGAAAATCCAAATTGTTACAGCAGAATAAATAAACGCTGCAATCAGGTAAATAGACTGTATTCCAATTTGGCTACTTAAATAACTAAAGATTAGTAACGAGCTCGATGAAGTAATCGTTAAAATAAGCTGTCGTAAAGTAAAAATACGTCCGACAGAATATGTGGGTGAATTTTCTTGTATCAACGATTGCTGGACTAAATCTCTGGTTTGGTAAGGAATCCCTATTAAAAAATTAATAACCAAAGCAAACCAGGCAATTTTATTAAAAGCATAAATACCTGTCAAAATAGCAACTAGGAGTGATGAACCAAAAATAACTTTTCCTCCCAACCTAGAAACAGCTTTAGAGTACCTGATACTGATAATACCACCTAATATAGATCCAACAAAATAGGCTGCTCCTTGAAAGCCCCACCATTCCTCTGGTAAGCCCAAAAAACTAGTAGTAAAAAATAAGAGAAAGGTTTGTGTCCAAATAACATTCGCAATGGACTCACATGTGTCCATAATGGTTACATTTCTCAATTCTGCAATATGGAATAAATCATCCCATCCTTGCCGCACTCTCTTACGATACGAGAGCGAGTCTGCTTGTACCCTATCTTTGACATCAATTTGCCGCAAAAGAACTATCGATAGAAGCAACAAAATGATGATGAGGTAAAACACTACGAATGGTTTGAGCACTAAAACAACTGGTATATCAAGCGTCCAAATAGCTGTCTGAAATATTTGAATGACAGTATAGAAAATTCCATTTAAACGAACTCTATCATTCATAGCAATATGTGCCAGTAAGACACCCTGTGTAGGTGAGAGAGCGCTCCCTATAAAGCTCAACAAAAATGTCATCAGTAATACAGTAGGGATACTCGTATAGGTCACCGCCAACACCATGATAAGAAAAATTTTACACAACGATGTTCCTGCCATAATTCCCTTGGCTGAGAGTTTATCAAATAGGTTGGACAGTAGAATACTGCCCAATATTTTTGCAACTGAGCTAATTACTAGAATCATACTCGTCTCAAATAAGGACTGACTCTTTTGATAAACAAAGAGTATTAAAGCCATATCCAGCAATACTCCTGCCAGTATAGTCAATACTTGAGAGATTAAAAACTTGATAAAAGATTGATTCATTTCATGATTTCTTATTTCCAATTTCACAATTATCCAATCTAAAAAAAAATCATTCATTCCCAAACCACTAAACCTAATTCTTACCAATAAACATGAATCCTACCGATAACAGGGTAATAGCTAAGCCTATAATCGTAAACCCAAATTATTCATACCTCAAACAACTCCGTGTAAATAGCTAAAAAATCATCAGAAATTGCCAAAAAACAATG
>NZ_JAOBSU010000183.1:0-1419 GCF_025447695.1 Streptococcus danieliae
CACTTTCACAGCATTCTGATAGTCTTTCAATTCATCCAGACTCACTGTAATGTACTTAAATTTTGTACAAGGCCTAGATAATTTCAGAATGATTTCTTTCGACTTCACAAAGACCTTGTCATACCATAGCGTGATAGTTGTTTTAATGATTCCCCCATGCGGGAGATTAGTGCTCTTTTTGATTCTAACCATCTATGACCTCCACTTCAAACATAGGGTTATCGAACACACCGCCGAAGCCAGCTTTATCGAGTTCTGATTTTGTGTAATACGGCTCTGGGACAATGCTGTCTGATTCAAATTGAAACCAAGTATCTTTATCAGAATATCTAATCAGTTTTTGACCATTCGCTTTCAACGATACTTTATACTTCTTCTCCTTGATAACCTCGACTGCTTCGATACCATCAGCAAATAAAATTGCTAGAGCTTTTTGTCTCTCTTTTTGCTCTCTACTTTCACAATTGAATAAATAATCTTCAATGTAATCTGGAACAATGTAGGCTTGAACCGCTTCGATAAAATCCATAAATGTGTTCGACGATAGGAAATTGGCTTTAATAAAATCCACTACACGCTGTGGGACTTGCAGTTTGTCTACTTTTTGGAGCTTGTCTAGTTCCTCTTGAGCCACCCAAAAATTACTTTCATCTAGTTCAACCATTATTCGATAAGGATGAATAGCGCTCGGAATATCAACATCAGTAATTTCCACCTCTACTAAAAACTTATCTCCCTCTTTGTATTTCAACTCACTCATTTTTCGCCTCCTTAGTCTCCAATTATTTCGTATGTCTTTTTAAAAATATCTGGTTTAACGGGATATTTTTCACCATCTACTCCAGTAATAATCCAATCACCAGCAGAGGCTTTCATAGTCCCCTCTAAAGTCTCTATATATCGGTCTGATTTTGTACGCTCAGCGTCAACCACTACTGGAATTTTCCGAACTTTAACCATTCCCCACCTCATCTAGCAACTCTGGATTCTCGTAGATGTTGCCGATAACTTCTCCAACTGCCCAAAAATCATATGGTAAATAATCGAAAGCTGTTTCCAGTGCAAATGCGAGGGATTCTTTCTGCCAAACAACAATCCCATACCTCTCACCTTCTGGGTTTTCTGGATAATAGAGAACATCCCCTTCAAAAATCTCAGTCCCGTTCTCGCCAAACAACCCCGTTGATTGCATGAGAACAACATCATCAAAGGATCTCCCATCTTCAAAATCTCGCCAATCCAGATAGAAACAGCCATCATAAACTACAGGGTTATTGTACATTTCTGTGCCAAACCACGCTCTAAACTTTGGTACTACCACTCTTCTCCCCTTTCAACACGTTCTGCTAAACAATCACCACAATAACCTGTCTGAAAGATAATGTCACCATCTCCAGACTCTAATGAAAACCAGTATCC
>NZ_JAOBSU010000184.1:0-1382 GCF_025447695.1 Streptococcus danieliae
TTACCGTGGCGATTTTTCTTTTTATACTCTTCTATTCCCTTGGTATACCTCGGATCAGAGACAACGGGAATGATTCTAAAACAATTAAAAGGGCAGCCCGTGTTCGAAGGGCTGTTGTGGTTCTTAGAACCGGATAAAGTTCCCATTCTGACACCACAGCTCCAGAGAATCAACGATAAAAATACGGTTTTCGCTTGAAAAATTCTCCCATTTTCTATATACTATCATATAGAGTACAGAAAAGGAGATCTACTTATGGCAAATAATTTTGGTAAAGGACTTGTAACAGGAATTCTTGGAACTGCCGCTGCAGTTGCCGGAGCAGTCTACGCAGTCCACAAAACAATCATCGAACCAGAAGAACAAAAAGCAGCATTTATCGAAGAAAACCGTAAAAAAGCTGCCCGTAAACGCGTATCACACTAAAAAGAGGTTGGGATCCAACCTCTTTTTTTGATAATCGAAAAACCCCAGGCCAGAACCCAGGGTTGAATGTCAACTTAGAAAACTCTGGACTACGTCCTTGTACCCCTCAACAAAAGCGCCCTTGCTTTGTCTGTTTTCTAAAAGAGCTGCTGAGGCAGCCAGGATTGCTGACTAGTCTGCTTCATTCTAAAAACAAGCTAGACGTTAGCCCTAGAAAATGATAGGTACTCTGATCGTAGAAAACTAAATTTCTGAAAATCTAAATGTTTTGAGTGATTCAATTTGAAGAAAAACTGGGGTTTTTAGAGGTCTCCATGAGAAGTATTCCATATGACCTTACAAAAGTTGATATTTTTCATACGGATAGAGGATCTGAATTTGTTAATAAAAAACTAGATGAGCTGCTAGCCGATAAAGCGATTGAGCGTAGTCTCTCAGCTCCAGGTGTACCTTATGATAATGCTGTTTCTGAAAGAATCTATCGTTCATTCAAAACTGAATTTATCAAAGTCTACAAATTTGAATCCTTAGAACAACTTGCCTTACTAACACAAGATTATATCAACTGGTGGACTCACAAGCGTAGACATTCGACACTGAATAATCTATCACCACTAGTTTTCAAAGCCCAGACTGAACTAGCTACAGTTTGAGCTTGAGCTGAGTAGTGATAGGCTGATTTGCCAAGGCTGCGATTAGCAGCTTTGCCAGCCGTCAAAATCACTACTCAGGAGAATCATGCTCAAGCTGTAGCGGATGATTCAACTCCTCATAAAAAGTGTCTGATTTTGGGTTGACATTACACCTCTACTTTAACATAAAGAAAAAGTAGTAAGTGCTTTCTCCCGTCGGAGATTTCCTCACTACTAAGCTTAGTATGTGGTTCTTTGTCAAGTTGTGTGGAATCCCTGAAAACTGACAATATAGAATAAAGACAATCTTCCTTCCTCCCCTCC
>NZ_JAOBSU010000185.1:0-1334 GCF_025447695.1 Streptococcus danieliae
GCAGATGGTCGAACACCATACTTCCACGTTGCTTATGCAAGTTCGGCAGACGGACGGACTAACTTCAGTACAACTGATGCAGCAGGCAGAACTCATATTGGAACTTATACTGACTTTGTACAGGCTGATAGTACTAACCCAGCAAGTTACGTCTGGGCATTGATGAAGGGCACTGATGGTCGTAATGGCCGTGATGGCAGAGACGGCGCCCAAGGTCCAAAAGGGGATAAAGGAGATACTGGAGCGAGAGGTCCACAGGGCGCTCAAGGAGTTAAGGGAGATAAAGGCGATAAGGGGGACCAAGGAGCGATTGGACCACGAGGTGAACGTGGGCTTCAAGGTCTACAGGGCCCTCAAGGGACGCAAGGGATCCCAGGACAAAAAGGTGCCGACGGTCGAACACAGTATACCCACATTGCCTATGCAGACACCAATCTTGGTGGTGGTTTCTCGCAAACTACCAATGGCTCTAAAGCCTATATCGGCATGTATGTGGATTTTGAGGAAACGGATAGCCCGAATCCAGCTCGATACCGCTGGACTAAAATCCGAGGGGACAAAGGAGATAAGGGGGATAAAGGTGACCGTGGTGAAAGAGGTCTTCAAGGTTTGCAAGGTCCACAAGGAGCACAAGGGATAGCTGGAGCGAGAGGCGCCGATGGTCGTACCCAATACACCCATATCGCTTATGCTAACTCCGCCGATGGACGGCAGGCCTTTTCGGTATCCGATGCTAATCGTTCTTATATGGGAGTCTATGTGGATTTCACCGAGAATGATTCTACAGATCCGACCAAGTACCAGTGGACTCTCATAAAAGGCGCTGATGGCCGCAACGGGACTCCAGGACCTAAAGGTGCGGATGGCAGGACCCCTTATTTCCACGTCGCTTATGCAGGAAGTTCTGATGGTCGCAGTAATTTTAGCACGACCGATGCAAATGGCAGGACCTATATTGGGACTTATACTGACTTCACACAAGCAGACAGTACCAATCCAGCTTCTTATCAATGGACTAAGATGGCAGGCGACCGTGGTCCGCAAGGACCTAAAGGTGACAGAGGGGATCGTGGTGTTCAAGGTCTAAAAGGTGACCAAGGTGTCCCTGGTCCTAAAGGTGCTGATGGACGGACTCCTTATTTCCACATTGCTTATGCAAACAGTGAGGATGGGAGGAAAGATTTTTCCACGACAGCTTCAAATGGACGTAGATTTATCGGCACAGTTACGGACTATAATCAAGCTGATCCGACAGACCCTCAAGCTTATCGATGGGCGTCCATTGTAGGGGATTTGGATATCGGGAATTACAATCATATCCGAAATGGAGCCTT
>NZ_JAOBSU010000186.1:0-1290 GCF_025447695.1 Streptococcus danieliae
ACTGCTAGGAAAAGCAGTGACTAATTCCCAGTATTGGTCTCCTTTTGGGCTTGATAGAATTCCTTCTAGCTCAGGAAAAGTGACTTGTAGGACCTTGTGAAGACGATTCTTAGCTTGAACGATTGAAACATGAGTTGGTTTTCTATTCAGAAGAAACTGAGACTGAGCTAATTTTTCAGCATCTATCTTATCGGTTTTACGAACACGGAGTCCATCGAGTTGTTTCTTAGCCTCCAAGGGATTGAGCCGTGTATAGGCAAAGTTATGATCTTCGAGAAAAGCTTGAAGACGACGAGAATAGACACCAGTTGCTTCAAAAATAATTTCTGGCTTCTGAACACTGTTCAAGTCATCTAGTAAACGAGAAAAGCCGATACCATCGTTTGGTATGGTATAAGCATGAATTTTTTTCTGATTTACCAAAACTGCTACTTCTGAGCTCGCTTTACTCACATCAATTCCAAATACTGCCCGCATATTAGTTACCTCTTTGTCTTGAATGATTCCTTGTTTTAGTGATTTCATTTTCAATACACGACGTCTAGCGCCAAATCAAAATACGACTTAACAAGACACCACTACTTTAACATAAAGAAAAAGTAGTGAGTACTTTCTCCCGTCGGAGATTTCCTCACTACTAAGCTTACTATGTTTTTAGAGGTGCCCAAAAGTAAAAAATCGTCCCTTGGCTTTAGTTCCAGGGGACGATTTTTACTTCTCATAATGGATTTTTTCATGTTCCAAGAGCCAGATTTTACGATCGAGTCCGCTTTTTTGTTGGAAGGCTTGGGCTACATCACGGTAGCTTTTGGTTTGGCCGTAAGGAATTTGCAGGAGAAGGTCGAGGACGATTTGGCGATAGGGAGTGACTGCCGGTGCTAGAGGAAGCGCCTGTGGATCGGGATGGACTCCGGCGAAATAAGCTGCGAGCCAGTCCTGGCCTTGTTTGAGGATAGGATTGATTCCTTCTGGGATTGTCTGGAGATCATAGATAGCTCCAAAGTGGTTCTGGTTTTGAAACCAGACACCTCGGAGGGCTGTGTTGTCTGCAAGGAGCACTAGTTTCCCCAGTGGTGATGGGAGGGTTGTTTGTTGGAGCATGGTTTTCTTCCTTTTTCTCCAGTATAACAAAATTTACTAGGATTCTGAGAGTGTACAATATCTTGTGTAAACGCAAAAAAGGAATAAATCCTGCTATAGTAGAGTTAGACAAAAAAATACTACTAGAAAGATTTATTCCCATGACCCAGTTTATCACAGATTTAACCACATTTCTAGCTAATCATTCAG
>NZ_JAOBSU010000187.1:0-1192 GCF_025447695.1 Streptococcus danieliae
TTGGTTTACGAATGAATTTGATTGCTGGTATTATCAATTTTGAAGGATAGTTAACGTTTCGCAGGAAGTCTAATAAAGGGAAGATTCGTCAAATTTTCGGACAATCTTTCCCTTATTAACGACTTATTTAAGATTTTTCCCCTTTTTACCAGGAGAAATCTGATTTTTGACTTTCTTTGAGTAGAAATTCGAACACTTAGATTTAATATGTCCAAAAAGATAATTTTTTCTCATAAAAAGAAGAGCATTAGATGATTGGAATCCCCTTTCCTCTAGTTTGTTAGGAGCAAAAATCAAATACTCTTTCGATTTTGAATTCATAAATTATTGGGAGTGGGACATAACTAAATTTGAAAAAATTTAGTTATGTCCCACTCCCGCAAGGCTGATTAGGTCGGGTTCGGAGTCCTCTCAGTGAGTCAGGAATTGACTCGCTGAGCTTCTAAATAGAAGAACATGTAGCGTTCTTCATATGGCGAACGATTAGAGTTTGCTACTCTCTAACAGCATACAATGCTGTTAGACCCAATCAGCTACTGCGTCAAAGGCATTTTGTTAATCAGAGTCAATGAAGCTAGACTTTTATCCCAGCCTCTTTCTTATACCTCCGTCTCACTATCTGATTTGCATTCAAAATTATTTGACTATCAGATTGGAAGTAATGTCACTGTTCTTCTCTCTTGATAGCTAACAATTCTTCTTTACTGGTTAAAAACGATTCCAGCTCTTTTTGAAGGTCTACATCTAGCCGTAGAGAGAGTTCTAACAACCACCACACATTCTCAGCCAATTTTGCTTCCAGTTGATAAGGCGTTTCATCGTAATAACGCCCTGTTCGTGTCATAATCAGACGGTTTAAATTCCCTATATCGTTGGACAATGCTAACAAATCTTCCTCAACTGACCATTCAGAGCCATGATGTTCTCTTTCCAATACATGATAGGCTTGTCGAATAGCATGGCTGCGCTGTATAATTTCTTCTAATGACATTTGAATCTCCTATCCCTACACACTGTCCTTTACTGGTAATTAAACAAATAAGACTCTCCGAAATTCTCGGAAAGCCTTATTTTCTGGGTGTTTAGAATACCTCTTTGTTAGGTCACAAAGAGGTGATGAGGCTGGGACAAAAGTCTCATAAAGCCTAAAAAGGAGAGATTCATCTACTGAAATGAGTCTCTCCTTTTCTTT
>NZ_JAOBSU010000188.1:0-1160 GCF_025447695.1 Streptococcus danieliae
TGATGCAGAAGCCAACAAGGCTAAAGCGGCGATTGATGCAGCTAAGACTTCTGAAGAAGTTCAAACAGCAGCGACTGTAGGTATTACTGCAATCCAAGCGATCAATCCAGTAGCAGAGGTTAAACCAGCAGCGAAAGCGGCAATTGATGAAGCAGCGGCAGCGAAGAAGGCCTCTCTAGAAGCCCGTGATGACTTAACAGCTGAAGAGAAAGCAGCAGCGAAAGCAGAAGTAGACTCTGAGGCAGCTAAGGCTAAGTCAGCGATTGATGCAGCCCAAACAGATGCTTCCGTAGAAGTTGAGAAATCTGCAGGAATTGCCAAAATTAATGCGGTGAACCCATCAACTGAATCTTCAGAGAAGAATCTTTTGAAGAAAGATATTGATGAAGTAGCAGCGGCGAAGAAGGCAGAAATTGAAGCTCGTAACGATCTAACTCAAGAAGAGAAAGATGCAGCTAAGTCATTAGTTGATGCAGAAGCCAACAAGGCTAAAGCAGCGATTGATGCAGCTAAGACTTCTGAAGAAGTTCAAACAGCAGCGACTGTAGGTATTACTGCAATCCAAGCGATCAATCCAGAAGCTATTGCGAAATCAGCGGCTAAAGATGCCATTGATAAAGCGGCAGCGGCGAAGAAGGCGGCAATTGATGCCCGTAACGATCTGACTCAAGAAGAGAAAGATGCAGCTAAGTCATTAGTTGATGCAGAAGCCAACAAGGCTAAAGCGGCGATTGATGCAGCTAAGACTTCTGAAGAAGTTCAAACAGCAACAACTGCGGGTATTACTGCGATTAACGCTCTCAATCCAGAAACTGCTCAGAAGGAAAAAAATTCTAAGTCAGCTAATGCTGATCACATGAAAGAATCCATGAAGCCAGTTTATACAGCAGATACTGGTCAACTTCCAAATACAGGGGAGGAATCTAGTATGGCAGCGACAGCAGCGGGAGTAGCTCTGCTAGGATTACTAACAGGTGTTGCAACGAAGCGTCGGAAGCGGAAAGAAGATGAGATTTAATCCGCACACAAAAATAAAAAGCAAGTGCATTTAAGCACTTGCTTTTTATTGATATAAAAATATTTGGTTCTATAATAAGTTGTGTGGAAAGTTCAAATTCCATACAGCTTTTTTTGTCATTCAGAGCACAAAAAAAGCAATT
>NZ_JAOBSU010000189.1:0-1082 GCF_025447695.1 Streptococcus danieliae
TAAAAGTAATGTTTAGGTCTTGAATTCCGAGTAATTTTTGAGTAACATAGTCCATATGAAGCAATTCCTATTCTGATATTTTTTTCCACTTATCAGTTTACTAGAAATTGCTTTTTTTTTGCACTCTGAATTACAAAAAAAGTTGCATGGAGAGCAAGCTTTCCACACAACTTATTATAGAACCTCTCTTTATGATTAGCAAAATACCTTTGACGCAGTAGTTGATTGGCAGTTTCGTTCGCCTTTTAGGCTCCGAACCCGACCTAATCAACCTTGCGGGGGTGGGACTACGAACTAATTTTGAAAAAATTAGTTCTGTCCCACTCCCTTTTTTAGATCCAATGAATTTCAAAGGAATCATTGGATTTTCGATGATTTTTTAAATAAAAGTGAATGAAGTGTGCCCAGATAAGAAAGATAGTTCCAGTCGTAATGACGGTGACCATAAGCGGAGTAGCGGCAAAGATCAGACTGGCCACAAAACCTAGAGCAAAAAGTAACCAATAGATTTGCAGGTAGGAGCGAGTCCATTTGTATTGTAAACGCCATTGAGAATAATCGCCAAGAAAAAGGCGAAGAGGCCTGCATAGAGGAAGGCAACAACAAAGAGGTGATTAGCTTCCTGTTCACTAAGAAAGGTCATCGAAACGGTGATCATTAAGATACTTGCGAAAACTAGATAGTGGCTGTAAATGAGCCGGAAGCCTAGGGTATTGAGGCTGCTATCCAGGGTATGGTTGAATTCTGTGAAATAGATCAGAAAGAGGAAGACAACCATCAGGAGGAAGAAGATGGAGGCGACTCCGACAATCACTTTTCCAAAGGAAGTAATGACGAGGAGAGCAATGCGCTCGACAAGATGGAGAAAATTGATCGGAACCAACCGCATCTCTTTCTGATAGAGGTAGGCATCAGGAAAGAGGCGATAACAGCTGCAAAATAGATCCAGATCCCGTATTTATAAAGCAGCAGGCGGGCAATCAGGCACCAAGAGTTCGCACATTTAAGGGCACTTCTAAAAACCAGAAGTATTCCGTCATATAAAAAAGAAGGGACGTTTGCCCTCTAATTTCCAGCAAGAG
>NZ_JAOBSU010000018.1:0-19802 GCF_025447695.1 Streptococcus danieliae
CATTTTTATGAAATTGATGATGAGGAGTCAGAATCCTGACATTATTTTCAAAAAGAATAAGCAACGGGAATGATTCTGGTGGGAAAAAGCTCGACAAACCGAAAAGATATGGTATAATACTCAGTGGAGCAACAATCTTGCGTGAAGCGGGTCAGGGGAGGAATCCAGCAGCCCTAAGCGATTTAGATTGTGTGCTCTTTTTTTTGCTGTTAAAAAACCCTTTGGAATTAAGCTTCCAAAGGGTTCTTTTGATTCTGATCAAGTGACGGTCTCCTCGTCACTTTTTTCTTGGTTTGTGTCTAGTTCCTCTGCAGCTTTCGAGATCAAAAGCCAGTCGCCATTGTCTTGTTTGACAAATAGTAACATGACGGAACTATCCGAGTCTATATTTTCATCGATGTACCACAGTTTCTGGGTTTCAAATTTTTGGGATTGGATTTCGACAGAGCCCTTGATGGTTGAAGAGGGTTCGCCAAACTTAGCCAGTACGTCCTTGAGGTTGGCTCCGCCGGCCCCGGTCATTTCATTTCCCAGGACGAGATTGTCAAAATCCTTTTGGGTCCAGGGAAATTCGACCTCGGGTAGGACTTCCTCTTCGAGGTCGTAGTCGTAGTCTGCTTCATAGTCATATTCAGACTCGTAGAAAATCTCCTCCAAGGATCGTGCATAGCTGGCTTGGGTGACTGCGAAAATACCGATGGATAGAGCAGCTAAAGCAGAGGCGATGATTCCTAGTGCTTTTTTGCCCTTGCGGTGAATCCAAAAGGCAGTGAGGCCGAGGATTAGAGCTAGGACTCCAAATAGAAAGGCGATATAGTTGAGCAAGGGGATCCAGGATCCCAATAAAGCAATGACAGCCAGGGTGAGGGCTACGATCCCCAGAGCCTGTGTTTCGGAATTCTTTTCCATAAAATCTCCAGTAATTGTTTGTTTTTGTAATTGATTCAAGTATAGCAAATCCGTCAGAGTTTCTCTTGATAGATGCATCCGAGCTCTAAAAGTCGGAACCGCACTTTCGCTAGGATTGATGATTTCATGCAATGGAAAGGACAACAAATACTTTATAATAGCCATTTCAACCCAAGAGTGAACACTTGTCTGTGTAACTCTTGGTCTTTTTTGATTGAAAATGTAAGCGTATACTTTAATTACGGCAGAACAATTAGGAAAGGAGTCGTAAGATGAATATCATCATTAATATTCTCAATTGGTTCTCGCAGAACATTCTGCAAAATCCGGCTTTCTTCGTAGGTCTCCTCGTTTTAGTAGGATATACCCTCTTGAAGAAACCAGGCCATGAGGTTTTTGCAGGCTTTGTTAAAGCCACGGTCGGCTACATGATTTTGAACGTCGGTGCTGGTGGCTTGGTTACAACCTTCCGTCCCATCTTGGCAGCTTTGAACTATAAGTTCCAAATTGGTGCGGCGGTTATCGATCCCTACTTTGGTTTGACCGCAGCCAACACAAAAATTGCGGAAGATTTTCCGGACTTTGTCGGAGCAGCTACAACAGCTCTTTTGATTGGGTTTGGTGTGAACATCCTCTTGGTAGCTCTTCGGAAGCTTACCAAGGTGCGGACACTTTTCATTACAGGGCACATCATGGTGCAACAAGCGGCGACCATTTCCTTGATTGTTCTACTGTTGGTTCCGCAATTGCGCAATAGCTGGGGAATTCTAGCGATTGGTGTTATCTGTGGTCTTTATTGGGCAGTCAGCTCCAATATGACGGTTGAAGCTACTCAACGTTTGACAGGTGGTGGCGGATTCGCGATTGGTCACCAACAACAATTCGCGATTTGGTTTGTGGACAAGGTGGCTCCTTTCTTTGGTAAGAAAGAAGAAAACTTGGACAACTTGAAATTGCCTAAATTCCTCTCTATTTTCCACGATACGGTGGTAGCATCTGCGACCTTGATGTTGGTGTTCTTTGGAGCCATTCTCATGGTCTTGGGTCCAGAAATCATGTCGAATGCAGAAGTAATCACCTCTGGAACCTTGTATGTGGCTGAGAAGCAATCTTACTTCATGTACATCATCCAGACTGCCTTCACCTTCTCCGTTTACCTCTTTATCTTGATGCAAGGGGTGCGGATGTTCGTATCTGAGTTGACCAACGCCTTCCAAGGAATCTCAAGCAAACTCTTGCCAGGTTCTTTCCCAGCGGTCGACGTTGCGGCTTCTTATGGATTTGGTTCTCCAAACGCGGTTCTTTCAGGATTTGCCTTTGGTTTACTAGGTCAATTGGTAACAATTGTTCTCTTGATTGTGTTTAAAAACCCAGTCTTGATCATCACAGGGTTTGTACCTGTATTCTTTGACAACGCAGCCATCGCTGTTTACGCAGATAAGCGGGGTGGTTGGAAAGCGGCCCTTTCCCTTTCCTTCATCTCTGGTATTCTCCAGGTTGCCCTCGGTGCGGTTGCGGTTTCCCTTCTTGGTTTAGCGTCTTATGGTGGTTACCATGGAAATATCGACTTTGATATCCCTTGGCTTCCATTCGCTTACCTCTTCAAATATCTTGGTATTATCGGTTTTGCCTTGGTCTGCCTCTTCTTCTTGATCATTCCTCAATTGCAATTTGCGAAAGCGAAAGATAAAGAAGCTTATTATGCGGGTCAAATTCCCTCAGAAGAGTAAGACCCACTCAGTTTGTATAAAGAAAAAGGAGAATCATTATGGTTAAAGTATTAACAGCTTGCGGAAACGGTATGGGATCCAGCATGGTTATCAAGATGAAGGTTGAAAATGCCCTTCGTGGTCTTGGTCAATCAGACTTCACTGTCAACTCTTGTAGTGTTGGTGAGGCGAAAGGATTGGCATCTGGTTACGATATCGTAATCGCTTCTATCCACTTGGTAAACGAGCTGGAAGGACGCACAAACGGTCACATCATCGGGTTGGATAACCTTATGGATGACGCAGAAATTAAAGAAAAATTGTCACAAGTTCTTTAATCGCAGGTACACAAAGGGAGCCCGGAGAATTCTCCTGCTCCCTCTTTTATAGTAGGAGGTCCCAGTATGAACCTAAAACAAGCTTTGACAGAAAACAATTCCATTCGCCTTGGTTTGAGTGCCGATACTTGGCAAGAAGCCGTTCGCCTATCTATTGATCCACTGATTGAGAGTGGAGCAGTTGAGGAAGAGTATTATCATGCCATCCTCGAATCTACAGAAGAATACGGTCCTTACTATATCTTGATGCCAGGAATGGCGATGCCTCACGCGCGTCCAGAAGCGGGTGTAAAACGTGATTCCTTCTCCCTTGTTACCCTAACAGAACCAGTTGCCTTCTCAGATGGTAAAGAGGTTCAAGTTCTCTTGGCCTTGGCTGCAACTAGTTCTGAAATCCACACCAGTGTGGCGATTCCGCAAATCATTGCCCTCTTTGAATTGGAAAATTCAATTGAACGCTTGAGCAATTGCCAAAGTCCAGAAGAAGTCTTGGCAATGATTGATGAATCTAAAAACAGTCCTTACTTGGAAGGTTTGGATTTGGAAAGCTAATCGGACCTCTATTTTTTCACACGTTGCTGCCTCTTGCAGCCTCGTTTGAATGCAAAATAGTGTTGAGTATCAGAATAAGGGAAACGGTAAATCGTTAAAGGAGAAAGAAATGACACAAATTCCAAATTTACAAGTTGCATTGGATCATTCAGACTTGCAAGGAGCTATCAAAGCTGCTGTTTCTGTTGGACAGGAAGTTGACATTATCGAAGCTGGAACAGTCTGTTTGCTGCAGGTAGGAAGTGAATTGGTAGAAGTGCTTCGCAGTCTATTCCCAGATAAAGTCATCGTGGCAGATACCAAGTGTGCGGATGCTGGGGGAACAGTTGCAGCTAATAATGCAAAACGTGGTGCCGACTGGATGACCTGTATCTGTAGTGCCACCATTCCAACTATGGAAGCAGCCTTGAAAGCGATCAAAGAGGTCCGTGGAGACAAGGGAGAAATCCAAATCGAGCTTTACGGGGACTGGACTTATGAACAAGCGCAACTCTGGCTTGATGCAGGTATTTCCCAAGCTATCTACCACCAATCTCGTGATGCCCTATTAGCTGGGGAAACTTGGGGTGAAAAAGACTTGACCAAGGTTAAAAAATTGGTAGACATGGGCTTCCGAGTTTCTGTAACGGGTGGTTTGGATGTGGATACCCTCAAACTGTTTGAAGGTATTGATGTCTATACCTTTATTGCTGGCCGTGGAATCACTGAAGCTGAAAATCCAGCTCAAGCGGCACGTGAATTTAAGGATGAAATCCGTCGAATTTGGGGGTAGATTATGGCACGTCCAATCGGTATTTATGAAAAAGCAACACCTAAGCACTTCACTTGGAAAGAACGCTTGGAGTTTGCCAAGGAACTTGGCTTTAACTTTGTAGAAATGTCGGTCGATGAATCCGATGAGCGCTTGGCTCGGCTAGACTGGACCAAGGAAGAACGTTTGGAAGTGGTTAAGGCCATCTATGAAACAGGTGTCCGGATTCCAACCATTTGTTTTTCAGGCCATCGTCGTTATCCAATGGGGTCTGCAGATCCAGTTCTTGAAGCCAAGTCCATGGAGACCATGCAGGCCTGTATCGAACTCGCTCAAGATCTCGGAGTTCGGGTTATTCAGCTCGCCGGCTATGATGTTTATTACGAAGACAAATCACCAGAAACACGGAAACGCTTTTTGAAAAATCTGCGCCAGGCCTGCACCTGGGCTGAGCAAGCACAGGTAATGCTAGCGATTGAGATCATGGATGATCCGTTTATCAACAGTATTGAAAAATACTTGGCTGTTGAAAAAGAAATCAACTCTCCTTATCTGTTCGTGTATCCAGACACAGGGAACCTAGCTGCCTGGCACAATGATTTCCACTCAGAATTTCTATTGGGGCATAACTCGATTGCAGCCTTGCATTTGAAGGATACTTATCCTGTTACGGAGACCAGCAAGGGTCAATTCCGTGATGTGCCATTTGGCCAAGGCTGTGTCGACTGGGAAGCGACCTTCCAGGTCCTAAAAGAGACCAATTATCAAGGTCCCTTCCTCATTGAAATGTGGTCTGAGAATTGTGAAACTGTAGAGGAAACCAAGGCTGCTATTCAAGCTGCTCAAGCCTTCCTTTACCCCTTGATTGAGAAAGCAGGTCTCTAATGTTATTAAAAGAATTACGCCAACGGGTTTATGAGGCAAATATTGCCCTCCCTCAGCATGGCTTAGTGAAGTTCACTTGGGGCAATGTGTCGGCCATTGACCGTGAAGCAGGCTTGATTGTTATCAAACCAAGTGGAGTTGACTATGACTTGTTATCCCCTGAAAATATGGTGGTGACAGACTTGGATGGGAATGTTGTCGAAGGCGATTTGAACCCTTCTTCAGACCTAGCGACCCACGTTGAACTCTACAAGGCCTTCCCAAATGTTGGTGGGGTTGTTCATACCCATTCAACAGAAGCTGTTGGCTGGGCCCAGGCTGGCCGTGACATTCCATTTTATGGAACAACTCATGCCGATTACTTCTATGGGCCAATCCCAGCAGCGCGTTCGCTGACAGAGGATGAAATTGATCGAGCCTATGAGATGGAAACAGGAACGGTCATTATTGAAACCTTCCGCGAGCGTGACTTGGATCCGATGGCAGTACCAGGAATTGTGGTGCGAAATCACGGGCCGTTCACTTGGGGCAAGTCGCCTGAGGAAGCGGTTTACCACAGTGTAGTCTTAGAAGAAGTTGCTAAGATGGCTCGCTTTACCGAAGCTATTAATCCTCAGGTTGAGGAAGCGCCGCAATTTTTGATGGATAAGCATTATCTTCGAAAACATGGTCCGAATGCCTACTATGGTCAAAAGGGCCAAAGCCATTGAGAATATTTGTGACACTATCCGAAAACGGGATTGGGACAGGCTGTCCTGGCCCCGTTTTTTATTTTTTGAAATCCCTTTCTAATAGTGGTATAATATATAATATATTATCAAAAAAATCTAGGAATATGACGGTTCTTTTAGAGTGATTGGAAGGTATCTGGGGTTCTAATTCGTGAACCCTAGAGTATTTAAGGAGGCAGGCATGGCCATTGACAAAAGTAGTAGTGCTCTTTTGCAGCATTTGTTGTATTTGACAACACCTGAGACAGTTTCAAATATGGCAAAGAATTTGGGTCAATCACGGCGGAAAATTTATTACCATCTTGATAAGATTAACGAGGCCTTGCCGGAGTCCATTCCTCCTCTGACACCCCTCTCGCGGATTGGTTTATTGCTAACGCCGGAGCAAAAGGAGGCCTGCCGCCTGCTCTTGGAACAGATGGATTCCTATTCCTATATGCTCAATAGCCAGGAACGGATTCAACTCTTGACTCTCTATATTGTAATTGCGACTGAGCGCGTGACTATTGAGAAGATGCAGCAGTTGACGGAGGTCTCGCGCAATACGGTCCTAAGCGATCTCAGCGAGATGCGTCGCCTCTTGCGGTTGGACCAGTTCCAGTTGACCCTGACAACGACCAAGACCCAGGGGTATGTCTTACGTGCCCAACCCTTTGTTAAGTTGCAATATGTCTACCATTTGCTCTATAGTATCTTCTCGGATGGTGCCGCTCCTTTTCTTTCGATTGTTAAAGAAAAATTAAACTTAGTGGACCTATTGGCTGACTTTGAACAAATCGCTCGGCAGGAATGGATTCACTTGGAAACGATTGTGGGCAAGCAGATTAACCGCCAGGAACTAACCTTGTTGACACAGATTTTTCCCTATCTGTTGCAAGCCTACCGCAATATGAATCTGGATGCGGAGCAAAAAGCAGTCCTCCAGGTTGACTTTGCCCAGGTTCATGAACGGGTAGAATACAAGGCGGCGCAATACTTTGCAGACTGCCTCCAGGCAAGCAAGGAGATTCACCTAGACTCTATTGAAGTGGAAATTCTGACCATTCTCTTGCTCTCCTACCGTAAGGATCGTGATCTGCATGCGACCAGTGAGGATTTTGTTGACCTTCGGACTACCTTGGAACACTATATTTGGTATTTCCAGAACCAATCCAAATACATTGTCGACAAGCCAGAGGAGCTCCTCAACCAGCTGACCATGCATTTCAAGGCCCTGCTCTTTCGTAAGCGCTATGGGATTTTTAGCAAAAATCCCTTGCTGGAGCAAATTAAAAGCAAGTATCCAGATCTCTTTGCCTATTGTCGCGTGACAGCCAAACTTTTGGAAGAGGCTTGGGAGGTCCAACTCACCGATGATGACATTGCCGATCTTAGCATCCAGATGGGGGGTTCCCTGAAAACACCGGTGGATAAAGGCCAGGAAATTCTCCATATTTACCTGGTTTCCGACGAAGGGATTGCCATTCAAAAAATGCTGCTGAAGCAGATTCAGTACCATCTGCCTAACGAGATGATTCACGCAGTGTTTACCACGGAGCAGTACCGCAGTGTTGAAGATCTCTTGGAGGTTGATTTGGTTATCACCACCAGCGAAGATTTTGAAGTCACAGCTCCGACTCTGCAAGTCTCCCCAATTCTGGAATCTCGGGATATCCACCGTATTCAACAGTTTATCTACGAACCAGGCCCCCTCTCCTCGGGCTTGGAACTCCGCCAACAGTTGGAAAAACTCCTGTCCCCCTATGTCAGCTCTCCAGACGACATGAAGGCCCTCCGCTACCAAATCGAAAAACTTTACGGCCAGCGGATGAACCTCAGCCAGCGGATGGAAGGGGAATAAAGGATATTGGAGAAGGGAGCGGGACAGAACGAATATCACTTCCAATCCAACCTCCTCGTGTGAAGAAAATCGAACGAGTCTAAGCTGAAAAATTAGTTCCTAGCCCACTCCCTTTTTCCTCCCCTTCCGCCTCGCTTTGGTAAAAAAGTGTTATGATAGTTACAAATAGTAGTTAAGGGAGAAGTATGAGATGGCTAAGGTAACCATTACAGACATCGCTAAAATGGTAGGAGTGTCCAAAGCGACGGTCTCCTATTATCTAAATGGCAACACCAGTAAAATGTCCCTAGCGACCCAGGAAAAAATTCGTCAAGTTTAAGATGGATATTCGCCTTGAAAACAATCAAGATCCTCTAGCAGCAAGGCTGACCAATTGCCAGCGAGTCATGAAGTTGATTCACGAGGCAGGTTTGCCCCTCTCCTTTATCTTTGATACAGCCAATTGGGTCTTCGTTGGCGACTCGCCGGTGGAGGCTGCAGAGTTACTCGCTTCTGTGACCACCTACCTGCATTGTAAAAATGTCAAACAGGAGGGAGAAACCTTGCAGGCATCGTCTTTCTTTGACGGGGAACTGGATTTAGTTTCTTTGATTAAGGCTTTCCCAAACCTGGAATATTTAGCCTTGGAGTATCCGGCTTCTCTCCAACAAGTCGAGACAGATTTGGTGCAGCTGGAAGAGTTAGAGCTTTCTAGCCTATCTTTGTGAAAAAAATTCAGTCCAAGAGTGAACACATGTCTGTGTTCCTTTTGGGCTTTTTTGTAACCGCTTTTAAGGCTATACTAGACTTACAAAAGAAAATGGAGGATAAGTCAATGGCAAATGTGAAAGACATTACACGTGAGTCTTGGATTCTTTCAACCTTCCCAGAGTGGGGAACTTGGTTAAACGAGGAAATTGAAGAAGAAGTAGTTGCAGAAGGCAACTTTGCAATGTGGTGGCTAGGTAACTGTGGTGTTTGGATTAAAACACCTGGTGGTGCCAATGTGGTGATGGACCTATGGTCTTCTCGTGGAAAATCCACTAAGAAGGTAAAAGACATGGTTTGGGGTCACCAAATGGCCAATATGGCAGGGGTGCGTAAACTGCAACCAAACTTGCGTGTCCAACCAATGGTGATTGATCCATTTGCAATCAATGAATTGGACTACTACATGGTATCTCATGTGCACAGTGACCACATGGATATCAATACCGCAGCTGCTATCATCAATAATCCAAAATTGGACCATGTGAAATTTGTTGGTCCAGTTGAGAGTGGTGATATTTGGGAAAAATGGGGTGTTCCTGCTGACCGGATTATCCGGATTGCACCAGGGGACAGCTTTGAGTTCAAAGATATCAAGGTTCATGCCGTTGAATCCTTCGACCGTACTTGTTTGGTGACTTTGCCAATCGAGGGTTACGAAGAAAATGGCGGTAGCTTGGCAGGTCTACCGGTGACGGATGAATTGATGGCCCGCAAAGCGGTGAACTATGTCTTTGAAACACCTGGTGGAACCATTTACCACGGTGCGGATTCTCATTTCTCTAATTATTTTGCCAAACATGGACGTGACTTCAAGATTGATGTCGCTATCAACAACTATGGTGATAACCCAATCGGAATCCAAGATAAGATGACTTCGATCGATCTTCTTCGGATGGCAGAAAATCTTGGAGCTGAAGTTATTATTCCAGTCCACTATGATATTTGGTCAAACTTTATGGCATCAACCGATGAAATTCTCCAGCTTTGGAAGATGCGTAAAGAACGTTTGGATTACAAATTCCATCCATTTATCTGGGAAGTTGGTGGCAAATACACTTATCCATTGGATAAGGACAAGATTGAATACCACCACCCACGTGGATTTGATGATTACTTCTTAGAAGAGTCTAATATTCAATTCAAGGCCCTTCTATAGATAGTTGAGAGTTATCCGTATCCATTGCTAGATGCGGATAATTTTCATATAATGGATTTAGGAAAAATTGCTTTAGGATCTCGATTAGAGGAGGACACCATGTCAACATTATCCGTTAATGCTATTCGTTTTTTAGGAATTGATGCCATCGAAAAGTCTAAGTCTGGTCACCCAGGAGTGGTGATGGGCGCAGCTCCAATGGCTTATGAACTATTTACAAAAGAAATGCGTTTGAATCCAGCCCAACCAAACTGGATCAACCGCGATCGTTTTATCCTCTCAGCGGGACATGGCTCCATGCTCCTGTATGCCCTTCTTCACCTTTCAGGTTTTGAGGATGTGAGCTTGGAAGAAATCAAAAACTTCCGTCAATGGGGTTCCAAAACTCCAGGTCACCCAGAATATGGTCATACGGCTGGTGTTGATGCAACAACTGGACCATTGGGCCAAGGGATTTCCATGGCTACTGGTTTTGCCCAAGCAGAGCGTTTCTTGGCTGCCAAGTATAACCGCGATGGTTTCCCAATCTTTGACCACTACACTTATGTCATTGCAGGTGATGGCGATTTGATGGAAGGTGTTTCTGCAGAAGCAGCCTCTTACGCTGGCTTGCAAAAACTCGAAAAATTGATCGTTCTCTACGATTCCAATGATATTAACTTGGACGGCGAAACCAAAGACTCCTTCACAGAAGATGTCAAAGCTCGTTACCAAGCCCATGGCTGGCATACGGATTTGGTTGAAGATGGAACAGATGTGGCAGCGATTCAAGCAGCCGTTGCACGTGCAAAAGAGTCTGGTAAGCCATCCTTGATCGAAGTGAAAACTGTTATCGGTCATGGTTCTCCAAACAAACAAGGAACCAATGCTGTTCACGGAGCTCCTCTAGGTGCGGAAGAAACAGCAGCAACCCGTGAAGCTCTTGGTTGGAATTACGAAGCCTTTGAAGTTCCGGCAGAAGTTTATGCGGATTTCAAAGAAAATGTTGTGGATCGTGGCCAGGCAGCTTATGCCGAGTGGGAAGCCTTGGTTGAAGCTTACAAGGCAGCACATCCTGAATTGGCGGATGAAGTTGCGGCTATCATTGAAGGTCGTGACCCAGTCCGTGTCAAACCAGAAGATTTCCCAGTTCACGAAGCTGGCTTCTCACAAGCGACTCGTAACTCTAGCCAGGACGCTTTGAATGCAGCAGCAGCAGTCCTTCCAACCTTCCTTGGTGGATCTGCAGACTTGGCTCACTCCAACATGACCTACATTAAAGAAGACGGCTTGCAAGATGATGCTCATCGCCTCAACCGAAACATCCAGTTTGGTGTGCGTGAGTTTGCCATGGGAACAATCTTGAATGGAATGAGCCTTCACGGTGGACTTCGTGTCTATGGCGGAACCTTCTTCGTCTTCTCAGACTACCTCAAGGCAGCGATGCGTCTAGCAGCCCTTCAAGGTCTGCCTGTGACCTACGTCTTCACCCACGATTCAATTGCCGTTGGAGAAGATGGACCAACCCACGAACCAATCGAACACTTGGCTGGTCTACGGGCAATGCCAAACCTCAATGTTTTCCGCCCAGCGGATGCGCGTGAGACTCAAGCAGCTTGGTACCAAGCATTGACCAGCGAGTCTACGCCAACTGCCCTCGTCTTGACTCGTCAAAACTTGGAAGTCCAAGAAGGAACAGACTTCGATAAGGTTGCGCGTGGAGCTTATGTGGTCCATGAAACAGCACCAGACTTTGACCGCCTAGTCATTGCTACAGGTTCTGAAGTGGAATTGGCTGTAAAAGCTGCTAAAGAATTGGAAGCAGACGGCCTCAAAGTGCGCGTGGTCAGCATGCCATCTAGCGATGTCTTTGACCAACAGGATGCAGCTTACAAAGAAGAAGTTCTTCCAAATGCCATCCGCAAACGCCTAGCGATTGAGATGGGAGCTAGCCAGTCTTGGTACAAATATGTTGGATTGGACGGAGATGTCCTAGCCATTGATACCTTTGGTGCATCTGCCCCAGCAGGAAAAGTTCTTGACGAATATGGCTTTAACCTTGAAAATGTAAAAGCAAAAATCTCAGCCCTCTAAGAGGATTGAGCAAAGCCGGCTCTTGCGAGACCGGCTTTTTTGCGACTCAGGACGAGGTCACTTCTTGTAAGCCCAGGCAGGATTTGATATAGTAGAATGAATAGAAAAAAGGAGAATCGGATGAATTTACAATTTTTATGGATGATGGTGGTGTTTGGTGGTTTGCTGTTCTTTATGCAACGCCAACAACGCAAACAACAAGCGAAACGTCAGGAACAAATGGCTGGTCTGGCTAAGGGGACTGAGATTGTAACCATTGGCGGGCTATATGGTGTCATCGATGAGATTGACCGCGAGGCTAACAAGATGGTGCTAGACGTTGATGGTGTTTACTTGACCTTTGAGCTAACGGCTCTCAAGGCTGTTGTCACTGCTCCAGCTGCAGCAGAGGTTGCGACCCAAGAAGCTCTTGTGGAAACTGTAGCAGAAGGAGTCCAGGAAGAGCCAGTTGAAACAAGTGACAAGTAGTGGCACGGTTTATTAATCTTTTGTAATCTTTTCGTAACGCACAGAAGATTGAAAATTTGCTATACTTTTTTTAGCTAGATTGGTTCGCTACTTGTTTTGTTAATCAGCGGACACTTAAAGGAGAAATCAAACTATGGCATTTACAACAAAGAAAAAATTAGTTACCGGGGTTGCAGTTCTTGGATCTGTAGCAGGTGCATCGGCTTTGGAAGCACAAGCAGTTACAGCTGAAACTCAGGAAGTATCTGTACAAAATCAAGTACGTGATATTATCGCAGAAGCAGTTGCTAATACAGCTGTTCCAACAATGGATGATTTGACATCTTATTTTGGTGTAACAGGTAGCCGTGGCAATGTCTTGGATACCTTTGAAGAATTTGCAGAGGAAGCAGTTGTTGAAACTGAGAAAAACCCTTCTGAGAAAAACGCAGCCTTTTCTCAACTATTGATCGATGCTCTTGAAGATTCAGACTTCCGTACCGGTTTGCAAAACCGTCAGGATGCTGTTTGGCCACGTGAAGGTGCGGTCTATGCACAAGCTCTTGTAGCTGAAGCAGCAGCAGAAGTTGCTCCCCTATCTTTCGAAGCTGTTGCAACTCCAGTAGCACCAGCTGTTGAAGCAGTACCAGTAGCAGAGGAAGCAGCACCAGCCGTTGAAGTTGCAGCTCCAGCAGTTGTAGAAGCAACCCCTACGGCGGCACCTGTAGTTGAAGAGGCGGCTCCAGTGGTTGCCAACCTTGTTGCAGCTGAAACAGCAGCTCCAGCACCAGCTGTTGAAGCGCCAGTAGCAGAGGAAGCAGCACCAGTAGCTGAGCCAGTTGTTGAAGTTCCTCAAGCAGCAGAAGTTTCAGCACCTGTTGTAGAAGAGGCGCTAGCAGCAGAGGAAGCAGCCTCAGTTGTTGAAGCTCCTCAAGCAGAAGAGTCAGCACCAGTAGCTGAACAAGCGGTAGCAGAACAGGAAGCAGCAGCGCAAGCTGAAGCAGAGCGTCAAGCAGCAGAACAAGCAGCGGCAGCTCAGGCCGAAGCAGAGCGTCAAGCAGCAGAACAAGCAGCGGCAGCTCAGGCTGAAGCAGAACGTCAAGCAGCAGAACAAGCAGCGGCTGAGCAAGCACAAACAGGTGCGATCACCCCAACTTACAACTACAATACCTCAGGAAGCTACCCAGTTGGACAATGTACATGGGGCGTTAAAGTAATGGCTCCTTGGGTTGGCGATTACTGGGGTAACGGTGCTGACTGGGCAGCGTCTGCAGCAGCAGCAGGTTTCCGTACAGGTGCAACACCACAAGTTGGAGCAGTTGCATCTTGGAACGATGGTGGCTATGGACACGTAGCTTACGTTACAGCTGTCGAATCAAACAACGCAATCCAAGTATATGAGTCAAACTACAACGGAATCCAACAAATCGGAAACTACCGTGGAACCTTTGACCCAACAACTGCACAAGGTACAGTTACTTACATCTATCCAAACTAAACTGATTAATGAGGAAACGGCAGCCAAAGGCTGCCGTTTTTTAATCTATCGTTTGATTTGGATGAGCCTGCCAGAAGCTTGGAAACGGCCTGAATTTCCCATAGCTAGGGCTTTTGTGGTATAATGAACTAATTCAATCTCTTATAAAATCACCTTCTGCTGTCAGCTAGAAGTGTGTCTAGAAAGAATGGAAAAGAATATGTTTGGTTTTAAAAAGAAGGAAGAGCAGCCGTCCTTGACAATTCCCAAGCACATTGGCATCATTATGGATGGAAATGGTCGCTGGGCTCAGAAACGGATGCAACCGCGTGTCTTTGGCCATAAGGCTGGGATGGAAGCTTTGCAAGAAGTTGCCAAAGCTGCCAGTCAGATGGGCGTGAAGGTACTAACCGTTTATGCTTTTTCCACAGAAAACTGGTCGCGTCCAGAAAAGGAAGTCAAATTTATCATGAATCTTCCAGTGGAATTTTATGACCGCTATGTTCCAGAATTACACCGACAAGGTGTTAAGATCCAAATGTTGGGTGATGTGAGCCGCTTGCCAGCTCCAACTTTAGACTCCCTCCGGAAGGCAGAAGCATTGACAGCTGAGAATACAGGTCTGGTGCTTAATTTTGCCTTGAATTATGGAGGTCGAGCTGAAATCCAAGAAGCTATTCGGGCTATTGTAGCCGGGGTACAGGCAGGAACTTATAGCTTGGATCAGATTAACGATGAATTGATTGGTTCTCATCTTTATACCGGTGGCCTGCCGAAGGAGTGGCAAGACCCTGAATTGATTATCCGAACTAGTGGAGAGTTGCGCCTCAGTAACTTTTTACCGTGGCAGTCTGCCTATAGTGAATTGTATTTTACAGATACCCTGTGGCCAGATTTTACAGCCCAGTCATTAGAAGCAGCAATTGAAGATTACAATCGCCGCAGTCGTCGTTTTGGAGGAGTTTAAGATGGAAAAAGAATTGCAGAACCGCATTGTATTTGGTGTGGGTGCCGCAGTCATTTTGTTGGCGCTTTTATGGTTTGGAGGCTTGCCGTTTCAGTTTGTGGTGGGGCTCCTAGCGATGTTGGGAGTTTATGAGCTCTTTGCGATGAAGGGGTTGGCGATCAATACGCCAGAAGGAATGTTAGCCAGCCTAGCGGCCCTGCTCCTAACCCTACCCTTGGAAAACTATTTGTCTTTTTTACCAAGTGATTCCAATATTCCTCTCTTTGCCCTCTTGGCTATGGGGATTTTGGGAAGTACCGTTTTTGTTAAAGGTTATACCTATGACGATGCGGTCTTTCCGATTGCATCCAGCTTTTATGTAGGCTATGGTTTTCATATGTTGGTGCGGGCTCAGATGTCTGGTTTGGATAAGGTGCTCTATGCCTTGTTGTTGGTCTGGGCAACGGATAGCTTAGCTTATTTTGTCGGTAAACGGTTTGGGCAGCGGAAGTTGTTACCACAGGTTTCGCCCAACAAGACAGTTGAGGGAAGCTTGGGCGGTATTGCCGGAGCTCTAGTGGTCACTCTTGGTTTCTACCTCTTTAGTGGAGTGACTTTTGGAGGCAAGAACTTTTTCCTAGTCTTGCTCTTGGCTATTCTCTTTTCAGTAGCGGGGCAGTTTGGCGATCTTGTGGAGAGTTCTATCAAGCGCCATTATGGGGTCAAGGACTCTGGCCGTTTTATCCCCGGCCACGGGGGACTCCTAGACCGTTTTGACAGCCTGCTGTTTGTTTTCCCACTCTTACATTTGGCGGGGTTCTTCTAAGATGAAAGCCATTTATCTCATGGGGGCCACCGGTTCCATTGGTCAGCAGACCTTGGATATCCTGCGTGCCTACCCTGGCCAGTTTCGCCTGGTTGCCTTTAGTTTTGCGCAGAATCTTGATGCGGCGCGGGCGATTGTGGAGGAATTTAAACCAGCTGCGGTCGTTGTAGCAGATTCGGATCTGGGGCAAGCGCTGCTTGCAGATTTCCCGGAACTGGAACAGTATACAGATCTAGAAGCCTATGCAGCCCACGGGGATTACGACTTGATGGTCAATGCTGTTATGGGCAGTGTTGGCCTTAAAGCGACCTTGGCTGCTATCCAGGCGCAAAAAGAAATCGCCTTGGCCAATAAGGAAACCTTGGTGATGGCTGGAGACTTTGTGATGGCGGCAGCTCGAGACAAGGGCGTGTCGATCTTGCCGGTGGATAGTGAGCATTCAGCGATTTTCCAGGCCATGCAAGGTTTAGAACGACAAGATGTGAAAAAGCTGGTCATTACCGCTAGTGGCGGTAGCTTCCGGGATAAAACCAGGGCTGAGTTAGAAGCTGTTACGGTTGCAGAAGCCTTGGCCCATCCCAACTGGACGATGGGGGCTAAAATTACGATTGATTCCAGCACCATGGTTAATAAGGGGCTGGAAGTGATTGAAGCCCACCACTTGTTTGGTTGGGACTATGACCAGATTGAAGTTATTCAACACCGGGAAAGTATTGTCCATTCAATGATTGAAATGCAGGACGGAGCTTTCTTGGCGCAATTGGGTCCCAGTGATATGCGGGAGCCGATTCAATTTGCCTTGACCTATCCACGGCACAAGCCTCTTCAAGATTCCAAGCCGTTTGATTTAGCAGACATCGGCCAACTTCATTTTGAAAAGATGGACTTGGAACGTTTTCCAATGTTGGCCTTGGCTTTTGAGGTTGGCCGTCGGGGTGGTTCTTTCCCGGCTGTTTATAATGCTGCCAATGAAGTGGCGGTTGCGGCCTTTTTGGATGGCCAGATTACTTATTTAAAAATCGAAAGTTTGATTGAGCGTGCAGTTGCCGACCATGTCGAGGCAACAGAACTGAGTCTGGAACGGTTACTGGAAATTGACCGTTCTACACGTGAGAAAGTGAGGGGGTGGCTTGCCCAATGATGGGGATCCTGAGTTTTCTATTTATATTTGCTGTTATTGTTATCATTCATGAGTATGGCCACTTTGCATTGGCCAAAAAATCAGGAATCTTAGTACGTGAATTTGCGATTGGGATGGGACCGAAAATCTTTAGCCATCAAGGGCAGGATGGGACCCTCTACACCATTCGGATGCTCCCCTTTGGAGGCTATGTACGCATGGCTGGTTGGGGTGAGGATCGGGTTGAGATTCCCAAAGGAAGTTTGGTCGCCCTCAGTCTGAATGCAGAGGGAGTGGTGACGCGCCTGAATCTGTCCAAAAAAGAATTGGACCATCAAGCGGTTCCGCTCCAGGTTTTGGAGTATGATCTCGAAGATAGCTTGACTATTAGGGGGCTCCTCTTGGATCAGGAACAGAGCTACCGGGTTGACCATGATGCGACGATTGTCGAGAAGGACGGCACTGAGGTACGGATTGCGCCTTTGGATGTTCAGTACCAAAATGCCAGTCTTTGGGGCCGTTTTCTAACCAATTTTGCAGGGCCTTTTAATAATTTTGTCCTAGGGGTTGTGGCCTTCAGTCTCTTGCTCTTCTTGCAAGGGGGAGCGCCCAATCTCAACACCAATCAGGTTCGGGTGGCAGATAATGGTGCCCTAGCTCAGGCCGGTTATCAGGAACAGGTAACCCTGGAGAAAATTGGTGGCAAAGAAATTGCGACTTTTAACGATATTGCACCAGCTATTCAAGCGGCAACGGACAAGGCCAAGGATGGCAAGGTTGCGGTTCAGGTCAATCAACAGACACAAGAGATTCAGCTGCAGGAAATGGATGGAACCTATCGCATTGGTGTCTTGCCGGCTTTGGATACTAGTTTGACAGCTAAGCTGACAGGTGGTTTTACCATGGCGGCAGCAGCAGCAGGGCAGATTGTCACAGCCCTCCGAAATCTGATTTTTAATCCCAATTTGAATGGCTTGGGAGGGCCGGTGGCCATTTACCAGGCCTCTAGCATGGCTGCACGCGATGGCTGGACCAGTGTCTTGCAGCTTCTAGGATTCTTATCGATTAACATTGGGATTTTCAATCTCTTGCCGATTCCGGCTCTGGATGGTGGAAAAATCGTTTTGAATCTATTGGAAGCTATCCGCAGGAAGCCTGTGAAACGGGAAACAGAGACCTATCTCACCTTGATTGGGGCTGGTCTGATGTTGCTCTTGATGATTGCAGTAACCTGGAATGATATCCTACGGACATTTTTTTAGAGGAGAATAAATGAAACAAAGTAAAATGCTGATCCCAACTTTGCGGGAAATGCCAAGTGATGCACAAGTAATTAGCCATGCTCTGATGTTGCGGGCAGGTTATGTTCGCCAAGTATCTGCGGGGATTTATACCTATCTGCCCCTAGCAAATCGCGTTTTGGAAAAAGCCAAACAGATTATGCGGGAAGAGTTTGACAAGATTGATGCAGTGGAAATGTTGGCACCCGCCCTTCTCAGTGCAGACCTTTGGCGGGAATCTGGCCGTTACGATACTTACGGAGAAGACCTGTACAAATTGAAAAATCGTGAAGGGTCAGACTTTATCCTAGGCCCAACGCATGAAGAAACCATGACCGTTGTGGTTCGGGACTCTGTCAAGTCTTACAAGCAATTGCCAATGAACCTTTACCAAATTCAATCTAAATATCGGGATGAAAAACGCCCCCGCAATGGGCTTTTGCGGACACGTGAGTTTATCATGAAGGATGGCTATAGTTTCCATGCTGATTATGCTGATTTGGATGTAACTTATGAGGACTACCGCCAGGCTTATGAGCGAATTTTTGATCGTTCAGGTTTGGAGTATAAAGCGATCATCGGAGACGGTGGAGCTATGGGCGGTAAGGATAGTCAAGAGTTTATGGCCATTACTCCAGAGCGGACAGATTTGGAACGTTGGTTGGTCTTGGATAAATCGATTGCCAGCTTGGATGAAATTCCTGAAGATGTCTTGACAGCAATCCGTGCTGAACTTGAAAAATGGGTTGTTTCTGGTGAAGATACGATTGTTTATTCCAGTGAATCTGGCTATGCGGCCAATCTTGAAATGGCGACCAATGAATACAAGCCTAAAAATCTGGTTGTTAGTGAGGAAGAGCTTACTAAAGTTGCGACTCCAGATACCAAAACGATTGATGCCGTGGCTGCTCTTCTCGATGTGCCAGAGGAACAAACGATTAAGACAATGGTTTACATGGCAGATGGCAAACCAGTGGCGGCCCTCCTTGTTGGAAATGACCAAGTCAACGAAGTGAAATTGAAAAATTTCTTGGAAGCAGATTTCATGGACCCAGCAACAGATGCTGAAGTCCAAGAGCTAATCGGGGCTAGTTTTGGTTCTCTAGGACCAGTTGGACTTCCAGAGGACTTCCGCATCATCGCTGATCGTAAAGTTCAAGATGTGCGTAACGCTGTTGTTGGTGCCAATGAGGACGACTTCCACTTGACTGGTGTAAATCCAGGTCGTGATTTCCAAGCTGAATATGTGGACATTCGTGAGGTCAAAGAGGGTGAAATCTCACCTGATGGTATGGGACAACTGCAATTTGCCCGTGGAATCGAGATTGGTCATATCTTTAAGTTGGGAACTCGCTACTCAGACTCTATGGACGCTAAAGTTCTTGATGAAAACGGCCGGGCTATTCCAATCGTTATGGGATGTTATGGAATCGGAGTCAGTCGTCTACTATCTGCGGTTATGGAACAGCATGCCCGTCTCTTTGTCAACAAAACACCAAAGGGCGGCTACCGCTATGCTTGGGGAATTAACTTCCCGAAAGAATTGGCTCCATTTGATGTTCACCTCATTCCGGTAAACGTCAAGGATGAGGCTAGCCTAGCTCTTACAAGCCGCCTGGAGGCAAGCCTACAAGCGGCTGGTTATGAAGTTTTAACGGACGATCGTAATGAACGCGCTGGCGTTAAATTCAGTGATAGTGATTTGATCGGCCTCCCAATCCGTATTACTGTTGGTAAAAAAGCAGAGGAAGGCATTGTTGAAGTTAAAATCAAATCCAATGGATCCAGCATCGAAGTCCATGAAGACAATCTTCTAGAGACCCTTCATATTCTTCTTAAGGAAGAACAATAAGATATTAGAAAGAACCTTAGCAGTTGATTCTGCTAGGGTTTTCTTTTGGGACGAAAAAAATTCAAAAAAATGAGCAAAAAGGGTTGCCAAGAAAGCTGTAGTGTTGTATACTAAGAAAGTCCTGAAGGGAGAGTTCCTTAAACGGGACAGTTAGTTGATA
>NZ_JAOBSU010000190.1:0-1066 GCF_025447695.1 Streptococcus danieliae
GGAGGGGAGGAAGGAAGATTGTCTTTATTCTATATTGTCAGTTTTCAAGGATTCCACACAACTTGACAAAGAACCAGAATCTCTAGCGATGGACTAGAGATTCGGGCTTTATTTGATTGGGATTGAGATTTCAATCAGTTTATCTGTATAGAGGGTTTTGATTTCTTCCTTACGAATAGAGTCTGGGTGGATTCGGCGTTTGAGAAAGAAATCGCGGATACTTTCAATTTCAACTTCACGGATAGCCCTGTGCTTATTGCTGATGACAATTTCATAATGGTCGGGGGCCTTTGTGAAAATGACATCGGTATTGCCGGCGGAGAAGGTCTCCACCAAGGTGGCATCCGTGTTTTCAAGTTGGTTTTTAATCAAACGTTGGTGACTAGAGTTTGTATTGATAAGTTTCATAATGACACCTTTCAAATCTATAAGACTTACGAACCAAGGGATTGTTGCCATTGTTGGAGACCCCAACGATGGCTACCACGTTTCAAATGGAGAAAAGCTTGGTCGATTGGGAACCAGGCTAGATTGTTGAAGTCTTCTAGTGGTTGGCCAACTTCAGTGTAAGATTCTACTTCATAAATGTAAGCAGGATTGTAGTAGTGAGTATCCCGATGGCTGGAGTAGAAGTATTCGTCTGCCTGACCATAATACTGCCCCACCTGAGCTGTAAAACCAAGTTCTTCTAGAAGTTCACGTTCAAGCGCCTCTAGATGATTCTCACCCGCCTCAATTTCTCCACCAGGTAGGAACCAGGCTCCATTCGGAGCTTGCACTAAGATAACATGTTCACGACTCGGATCTGGAACTACCGCATAGACCCCATAGCGGACTTGATAGTCCGTCTGAGGATCCTTTTTACCAAAATGAGGAATTGTCATAAGCAAACCTTCCTAAGATTCAATTGTTTTTCTTTATTATATCATGATTTCTTTCTATTCATCTTTTTTAAAAGAAAAAAATTGGGGAGCGAGGAAGTGGAGGAATCCCGAGTTTATCAGTTTAAAAAAGACAAAGGATAGCTAACCCCTTCCCGAGTTTATCAGTTTAAAAAAGACAAAGG
>NZ_JAOBSU010000191.1:0-1054 GCF_025447695.1 Streptococcus danieliae
CTTTAGGTCCTTGCGGACCACGGTCGCCTGCCATCTTAGTCCATTGATAAGAAGCTGGATTGGTACTGTCTGCTTGTATGAAGTCAGTATAAGTCCCAATATAGGTCCTGCCATTTGCATCGGTTGTGCTAAAATTACTGCGACCATCAGAACTTCCTGCATAAGCGACGTGGAAATAAGGGGTCCTGCCGTCCGCACCTTTAGGTCCTGGAGTCCCGTTTCTTCCATCAGCACCTTTTATGAGAGTCCACTGGTACTTGGTCGGATCTGTAGAATCATTCTCGGTGAAATCCACATAGACTCCCATATAAGAACGATTAGCATCGGATACCGAAAAGGCCTGCCGTCCATCGGCGGAGTTAGCATAAGCGATATGGGTGTATTGGGTACGACCATCGGCACCTCTCGCTCCAGCTATCCCTTGTGCTCCTTGTGGACCTTGCAAACCTTGAAGACCTCTTTCACCACGGTCTCCTTTATCTCCCTTATCTCCTTTGTCACCTCGGATTTTAGTCCAGCGGTATCGAGCTGGATTCGGGCTATCCGTTTCCTCAAAATCCACATACATACCGATATAGGCTTTAGAGCCGTTGGTAGTTTGCGAGAAGCCACCTCCAAGATTGGTGTCTGCATAGGCAATGTGGGTATACTGTGTTCGACCGTCGGCACCTTTTTGTCCTGGGATTCCCTGTGTTCCTTGAGGGCCCTGTAGGCCTTGAAGCCCACGTTCACCTCGTGGACCAATCGCTCCTTGGTCTCCCTTATCGCCTTTATCGCCTTTGACTCCTTGAGCGCCCTGTGGACCTCTCGCTCCAGTATCCCCTTTGTCCCCTTTTGGACCTTGAGCACCGTCTCTACCATCACGGCCATTACGACCATCAGAACCTTTCATCAAAGCCCATACATAGCTAGTAGGATTAGTGCTATCTGCTTGTACAAAGTCAGTATAAGTTCCAATGTGGGTTCGACCTGCTGCGTCAGTTGTACTGAAGTTAGTCCGTCCGTCTGCCGAACTTGCATAAGCAACGTGGAAGTATGGTGTTCGACCATCTGC
>NZ_JAOBSU010000192.1:0-1037 GCF_025447695.1 Streptococcus danieliae
TACATCGGAAAGTTTTTTACTGGATTCATAATTCATAGCTTTAGTTTATCATATTATAGTTTTGCAGGAAGTCTAATAATGTTTTACCGTCATTATCTAAATCTATCTCTAGTAACTCTCTATCAGAGCGATGAAAAGCAGGTAATGTATGGTGTAAGCGGCTATATAATCTGCCATTATGTGAGCAAATATTTCTAAGATAGCGAAGCGCATTACACCAAGATAATAGGATTTTTGCTGGAATCTTATCTTCTTGATTCAAGACTGAGCTGATATGAGCAGCAACTTTATTTCGATATTCTGGTTGTAGAGCAATAAGGAAAGACGCTAGGTTTCCAAATGTCATTAAACGAAAAACTGTCCATGGCAACACGACCCCATACTGATTAATCTGTTTGCTGATTATAGCATCATCTTGTTTTTCCAAAACCAATCGTGATAAATGATATTTTGTTTTCAAAACAAGGTCCTGCCTCTTAGGATTTTCTTTACAGTATTTAGACTGTCCCGAATAATAAAGATCATCATCTTCAAAAATATAGATAGATTTATTATATCCAATTGTCAGAGCGTCAGCCGTACTTTTCTTCAAAAAAACTTCAAGACGCTCTAGTATCTCTTGAAGAAAATTCCTAAAGTAACTATCAAATAAATAGATTCTCTTGGCCTCTATATATCTTCTATTTACCAACTTTCCATATTGAGAAAAAGACTGGAAATCTGTGTCTCTTAAAAAGTCAAGACAATCCTGTTTATAAAAATCATTATTCCCATTGTAATTGAAGGACCAGTTAGAGCTTTTCTTCATGTGATTATATAACTGTTCTTCAGTTAAAGCTGGTTCAAGAGCACATTTTAATTGATTTGGTGCTAATACCGGCCTATAAATTAACTGATTTTTACCTGTAATATCTAAATTTAATGGTAAGTAATCTTTAAAATTTGTTAATTCAAGTATGTTATAGTCATTTAGTTTTTAAATAGTATGTTATTGCGTCAGTCAAATCGCTTGTCTTTCTAAGCAATTCTGTCACCGC
>NZ_JAOBSU010000193.1:0-1006 GCF_025447695.1 Streptococcus danieliae
TACAAGGTTCGGGTTGAAAGTAATCAACACAAACAAGACTTCGGAGCTTATCACTCACATGTTTACTATGTAACCAACCAAAACAAACGTGAGTATGTGACAGAGACTAAGGTGACTGTTCCGGAACCAAAAACTTCTGTTCGTGTAGAGAATATCACAGTTGTAGGATTTGATGTCACAATCAAAGGTTTGGCTACAAATCCAGATGTTCGTGAGGTCTTGGTTCCCACTTGGACAACCAATAAGGGTCAAGATGACTTGATTTGGTATAAGGCTCTCAAACAAGACGATGGTTCTTATAAAGCGCGGATTGACTACAGTCGCCACCAATATGACTTCGGAAATTATACAGTTCATGCCTACTTCAAAGATAGCACTGGTAAGATGAATTGGTTAGGCAATACAAGTGTTGATTTTCCAAAACCATCAAACTATGGGAAAGGTTATCCTGTAAAATGGATGGGTGAGAAGAAATACTCTGGAGTTATTACCCATGTTGATGAGAATCCCGTCTATTCAGATACAAACCGAGTGAACATCGATCGCATTGTTATCCATCATAATGCAGGAATGAGTGATGAGGGAGCTCGCGCAACTTGGTATATCCGGAATGGCAATGAGACTTCTGCCCATTATCAGGTAACACCAGATAAGGTCTGGGGAGTGGTTCCTGAAAATGAAGTAGCTTGGCATGCGGGACACTATCCAACCAATCAGCGTTCAATTGGAATTGAGCACCTAAACAATAGTTTGGGACCAAATTGGACGATTGCTGAGGAAACCTATCGGAATTCAGCAAAATTGATTGCGGATATCTCGATTCGTTACAATATTCCACTCGATCGTACCCATGTGATTGGCCATGACGAAGTCTCCGCAACTCTTTGCCCAGGTGGTATTGATATGGATAAACTACTCAGCATGGCAAGAGGGGTGTGTCAAGAATTTTGTGTAAACTCCAAAGCAGAGTTTGAATGTGTGTATTAATCGGACAAGGAATTGTAAG
>NZ_JAOBSU010000019.1:0-19726 GCF_025447695.1 Streptococcus danieliae
CTTAAAAAATGCTAAAATGAAAGGAAATCTCGAAAAAGGAGTTCAGTATGCAGGAAAAAGAACGGACGTTTACCCTCTCCTGGTTTTTTAGGTGGTTTTTAGACAATAAGGCGATTACGGTCTTTTTAGTCTGCCTCTTACTTTTCTTGAACATTTTTCTTTTAACGAAAATTAGCTTTTTAATCACACCGATCCTAGGTTTTCTGCAGATTTTGGCCTTGCCTTTGATTATGTCGGGCTTGATTTTTTACTTGCTCAATCCGCTGGTGGATTTTTTGGAATTCCGGAAGATCCCACGGATTTGGGCGATTGTTCTAGTTTTTGTCTTGATCTCAGCCTTGTTGGTTTGGGGAGTAGCGGTGCTGATCCCAAATTTACGGACCCAGTTTCTGGCCTTTGTTCAGAACTTCCCGTCCTATCTGGAGAAGGCGGAGGTGGTACTCAATCAGCTGGTAGACCAGCCGCTCTTTGATGCAGCGCGACCACAATTTGTGGCGCTGAATAGTGAGATTTCCAATCGTTTGACCGAGTTTGTCAGTCAGTATTCTCCTCGAGCGGTTAACTGGGCCAGCAATTTTTTGACCGGTTTGTCCCAGTTTTTGGTGGCTATCTTGATTATGCCCTTTATTGTGTTTTACCTCTTGCGGGATGGCAAGGAGTTGAATGCCTATTTGACTAAGTTTATGCCAACCAAGTTCCGACCAACCTTCAGTCGCGTTTTGACGGATGTCAACAAGCAGTTGGGTAATTACGTGCAAGGCCAGATTACTGTAGCGGTGATTGTGGCATTGATGTTTATCCTCTTTTTTAAACTGATTGGTCTCAATTATGCGGTAACCTTGGGAGTGTCTGCGGGCCTTCTTAATCTAATTCCCTACCTGGGTAGTTTTTTGGCCATGATTCCTGCTCTTATTCTGGGTTTGATTGCTGGGCCAGCCATGTTGATCAAGGTGATTCTAGTCTTTATTGTCGAACAAACCATCGAGGGCCGTTTTGTGTCGCCCTTGATTTTGGGAAGTCAATTGAATATTCATCCCCTGACCATCCTGTTTGTCCTTCTGACATCGGGAAGTATGTTTGGCGTTTGGGGCGTTTTCTTAGGGGTACCAGTCTATGCCTCTCTCAAGGTTGTAGTCGAAGCATTCTTTACCTGGTACCAAGAAGTCTCTGGATTGTATGAGGAGGAAGAGCATGAATCCTAGTCAAGCTTTTTTGGAAGCTTTGGAGCGGCAAGATTTAGAAGCTGCCCAGCAGGCCTTTGACCGGCTGTTGCAGGAGTCTTCAGAGGACCAGCAATTTGAAATGGCCCTCTATCTGGAAGAGATGGGGTTTTATGAGCAAGCCCAATTGCTTTATGAAAAAATTAAAGCAGCTTATCCAGAAGCCTACTTGAGTCTAGCCCAAATGGCTAGTCAGGAAGGGCGGACCGAGGAAGCCTTTGCCTATCTTGAAGAAATCTCAGTAGTTAGTGAATGGTACTTGGCCAGTCTTTTGGTCAAGGCTGATCTCTACCAAGCAGAAGGGTTGACGGATGTTGCCCGTGAAAAATTACTGGAGGCTCAGGCCCTTAGTGATGATCCGGTTATTGTTTTTGGATTAGCGGAATTGGAGTTTGAATTGGGCCATTACCAGGCGGCAATCCAGTTCTATGCTAGCTTAGATAACCGAGAAATCTATGCGCTAACCGGTATTTCGACCTATCAGCGCATTGCCCTTAGCTACGCAAGTCTTGGGAAGCTGGAAGTGGCCATTGAATTTTTAGAAAAAGCCATCGAACTGGAATATGATGATAAGAACGTCCATGAATTAGCGCTCCTGTTACTAGAGACAGGGCGGACTCAGCGTGCCTTGGATTATTTTCGCCAATTGGAGGCCTTGTCACCAGACTTGTTAGGCTTTGAATTGGGTTATGCACGGGCCTTGCGCGAAGAGCACCAGTTGGATCAAGCCTTGCGCGTGGTTGAGACAGGTTTGCAAAAGAATCCTTTTGATGAGCCCTTGATGCTATTAGCGTCTCAGTTATCCTATGAGTTGCATGATGTTGCAGGTGCGAAAAAGTATTTATTGGCGGCGCGTGAGATTGCAGAGGATTTGGAGGAGGTTTACCTCCGGCTCAGCAATCTGTATTTAGAGGAGGAGAATTTCCAAGACTTGGTGGATCAAGTTCCTTCAACAGTCGATTCCGTCTTGACCCAGTGGAATTTGGCCAAGGCCTTGCAAGGATTGGAACGGGATCAAGAATCGTTGGAGCTTTACCAGAACTTAATGGGAGATTTGAAAGACAATCCTGAATTCTTGCAAGAGTATGTCTACCAGTTGCGTCAAATGGGTTATAGAGAGGATGCGGCAGAGGTGGCTCAACTCTATCTCAATCTGGTTCCAGATGATCCGGATATGCAGGAATTTTTGGATGGTCTAAATGATTAAAATATATCCAGCTTTCGGGTTTGGTTCTTGAAAGTGTGATATAATTAAGGAGATGTTTTCAAACAAGGAGTTGTCATGAAGAAAGCCCTGATTGTGGTTGCCCAGGTGAAGCAAATTCAAGAATTAGAGACTTTGATGAAGTCTGTTATTCTCCATAACCAAAACCTGCATTTCTACATTGCTCACGATGGAATCGCCAAGCAATGGTTTACTAAAATTCGGAAGAGATTGGCTCGAATGGCTGTCGAAGTAACATCTGTTCGCCTACCTGAAAATCTTGCTCAATTAGAAGTAAGTCCCTTCCGCTACACTCTTGACCACTATGTGGTAGAGGAGAATGTTTTATTGTTGTCCCCAGATATGGTTGTGACAACAGATTTAGGGCCGATCTTTAAAAAAGATTTAGGCAATGTTTTAACGATTTCCAATGTTCAGAATCAAGATCCTCAGGGAGCAGGGGTGGGAGATCGGCTCAAGGTTGTTAGTCACCATGTTCCCAAGGTGGCTCATGATTCCTATTCTCTCCTAGGGGACAATATTGCTGATAAAGTGGATATCGCTTCCTTGATGAAGGGGAAAAAGCGG
Organism: Streptococcus danieliae; assembly: GCF_025447695.1. Lineage (NCBI taxonomy): Bacteria > Bacillati > Bacillota > Bacilli > Lactobacillales > Streptococcaceae > Streptococcus > Streptococcus danieliae. Next base: position 3,013 of record NZ_JAOBSU010000019.1, read on the forward strand.
AAAGGAAAAGAGAGTCTATCCGATGTCGAAATGGAAAAAGGTCCCGTTTATCCGATTATTATCCATTACGACACCCCCTATAAGCCCTGGGATGAACTTCGCTTAGTTCCTTATCAAGCCGTTTGGTGGTACTATGCCAATCTAGCTTGGGATGAACTGGTAGCAACCAGTCCCTTCCTCTTGGAAAAACAAGTTGAGTCTCTCTTAAATTATGATTTTGTAGGCTGGGTTTATACCTACTCTGATGAGTTGCTCCATCTGGAGACCCTGGCACGGGAATTGCCAAATATTGGTTTTGTAATTGCTGCTCCAACGGAGATCTCAGCGACTTTGATGAACCTTTTGGTCTATCCGAATATTAGTCTAGCTCCTGGTGTAGCCCAGGATAGCCTGCTCTACGATGAGATTGTCCGAGAAGCAGATTTCTATTTGGATATTAACAACTACGCAGAGGTCGGCACAGTAGTGGCTGATATGGCAGCTGCTGGGAAGCCAATCTTGGCCTTCGAAGAAACCAAGCATGGAGACTATGGTCAAAAGATTTTTAGTCCGGATAATCTCTTCCTTATGATTGAGACCATTCGTCATTTGGAAGTGGATAGTCTGCTCTTTTCGATTGGCATCAATCACCAATAATAAAAAGTGTGAAAGGAGGTTGGGACAAAGATCTCACCTCTTTTTTGTACTCGTAAAATTTGTCTGCTACATCGAGTCGATTCCTGCCTCAGTTGATAGCGAACTTTTCAAGTTCGTCTATTTAGAAGCTCATCGAGTCAATTCCTGACTCGATGAGAGCACTGCAAATAAGCCTTGTTCCTTTGAGATGGGAGCAAGGCTTGTTTGTTCATTTTAGTTCTTTTTAGCGGCCTGTCGCATGGCTTCGATTTTTTTTGGGTCGGGTGTGACGCGTAGGGTGGTTTGTCCGGTATAGGTGACAAAGCCTGGGCGGCCACCTTTGGGTTTGTGGAGTTTTTTGATGGGCAACATGTCGACCTGGATGAGGTTGGAATGGCGGGCCTTGGAGTAGTAGGCGGCCAGTTCTGCGGCATCGGTTTTGATCTCATCCGAAGGGTTGGGGTTGTTGCTGATAACGACGTGGCTGCCAGGAATGTCCTTGGCGTGGAACCAGAGCTGGTCTTTTTTGGCTAACTTGAAGGTGAGTTCGTCGTTTTGTAGGTTATTACGGCCGACTAGAATGAGGGTTTCTTGGTCACTGGCCAGGTAGGTTTCCGGATTTTGGCGACGAGCCCGCTTGTCTTGACGGCTGCGTTTGAAGAGGCCGGTGCTGACCAGTTCCTCGCGTAATTCCGGGAGGTCCTCCAGGCGGGCTTCCCCAAGCAGGAATTGGACGCCTTCAAGGTAGTGGGCCCATTCCTGACTTTCCAGGATTTGCTGCTGGAGATGGCGGATGGCTTCCTTGAGCTTTTGGTAGCGCTTGAAGTAGCGTTGAGCATTTTGGTTAGGCGTCAATGCCTTGTCTAAGCTAATGTGAATCGGCTCATCGGTATAGTAGTTGTGCAGGGTGACCTGCTCCTGGTCGTTGGGGACTTGATGCAGGTAGGTGGTCAGCAACTCTCCTTTTTGGCGGTAGCTTTCCGCTGTGTCGGTGTCGGCTAATTCTTTTTCCAATTTTTGAAGCTTGTCCAGCGTTTTTTTCAATTCCGAATCGACTCGCCGAATGAGCTCTCCGGCCTGCTGTTGGACGCGGTCTTTTTCGGCCTTTTCGGCAAAAAAGAAATCCAAGGTTGCTGATAAGGAAGGAAAGGTCTGGTCTAAAGAGTCTGGAAAAGGAATCGGAGCAAAAGATTTGGCTGTCAAACGTCCCTGACTCGGTGCCTGGAAAAAAGAACGGAAAGTCGCTAGCCGGCTATCGGAAGCTGCTTCTAAAGTGGCTTCTAAGGCTAGGGCTGTGTCCCGTCCGAGCCCTTGGAATTGTCCCTGGAGTTTTTTGGCCGTTAGATCATTGGTTTGTAGGAAGCCAAAGAGGTCTTTGTCTGCGATGGTAAAGGGATTGGCCCGGTCATCCGCCGGTGGCTGGATGGCCTGGGCTCCGGGTAGGATGGTCCGATAGGAATTTTGCCCAAAGCCGACATGTTTGATGGCCTCTAAGATTTTGTTTTGTTGCTGATCGATTAAGAGGATATTACTGTGTTTGCCCATTAATTCGATATGCAAGAGGGCAGACTGGGAATCCCCGATTTCATCCTTGTTTTGGGTAGTAATTTGTAAGATACGGTCGTTTTCGACCTGCTGGATATCTTGAATGATGGCCCCTTGCAGGTATTTTCGGAGTACCATGATAAAGGTTGAGGGGTTGCTTGGGTTTTCAAAGGTCTGCTGGGTCAGTTGGATCCGGTTGAGGGTTGGGTGAACGGAAACGAGGAGTCGATGGGTTTTCCCTTGGGACCGGATTTGGAGCAGGAGCTCTTTTGCAAAAGGTTGATTAATTTTTTGAATGCGTCCGCCAATTAATTGAGCTGCTAGTTCTTGCTTCATATGGTGGAGAAAAAAACCGTCAAATGACATGGGAACCTCCTTGATTCTAGTCTTTTGATTATAGCAAAAAAAGCGCTGATAGAAAAAACTCTGACTTGACTTTTGGGCCTATCTTGCATAAACTGAGAGTAATTGAAAGGGTATTTATGAAAAATAAAGCATTATTGACGACTGTCGTGGCCTTGTTTGTTTTACTGGGGATCGGGATTGGTCAGGAGTTGGGCTGGTTGGGCTCGGCTCATCAAGATCAAGCCACCAAGGCCAAATTGGGGGTTCTGCAATTTGTGAGCCATCCATCCTTGGACGAGATCTATCAAGGGGTCCAGGCTGGCCTTGAAGAAGCGGGCTATGGCGAGGATAAATTGGAGATCCAGTTCCTAAATGGCCAGGCTGACCAGAGTAAGCTGACCTTGATGAGCCAAGAATTGATTGAAGATGGGAATCAGGTGTTACTGGGAATTGCAACACCTGCTGTTCAGTCCCTGGCCAATGCCAGCAAAGATTTGCCGATCATCATGGGGGCGGTTTCGGATCCAGTTGGAGCTCGCTTGGTCGAAAATCCCAAGCAACCAGGTGGCCTGCTAACAGGGGTTTCAGACCAGAACCCAGCGGCCAAACAGGTGGCCTTGATTCGCTCGCTCACTCCGCGTGTGAAAAAGATCGGGGCTCTCTACTCAAGCGGTGAGGACAATTCCAAATCCCAGGTGTCAGAGTTTCAGGCAGCAGCTGCAGCAGTAGGCCTAGAGGTTGTGGAGCAGGCTGTTCCGTCAACCAATGAACTCAACCAGGCAGTTGGGGTTTTGGGCGGTAAAGTAGATGCCATTTGGGTCCCAATTGACAATACGATTGCCTCCGCCTTTTCGACAGTGGTTGCAGCCAATCAAACAGCTAAATTACCCCTCTATCCTAGTGCAACAGCTATGGTGGAAGCCGGTGGTTTAGCCTCAGTGGTGGTCGACCAATTTGAATTGGGCAGAGCAACCGGGAAAATGGCGGCGCGTGTCTTGCAAGGGGAAGATCCTGGACAGATTCCGGTTGAATTTTTCTCCCAAGGTAAACCTGTTCTCAATATGCAAGTTGCCAAGGAACTAGGGATTGTGATTCCCGAATCTATCCAGAAGGAAGCCCGGTTGGTGGGAACAGAGCAATAAACACTCGATTCATTTATAGGGAGTGAGACAGAACTAAATTTGAAAAAAATTAGTTCGTAGTCTCACCTCCGCAAGGCTGATTAGGCCCTCTTCCGAGCTTCAAAAGCGAACGATTGGAGTTTGCTTTGCAAACAAGATTTGCTACTCTCTAACAGCATACAATGCTGTTAGACCCAATCAGCTACTGCGTCAAAGGTATTTTGTTATACAAAGTCAATGAGGCTAGACTTTTGTCCCAGCCTCGTTTTTTATACTCAAAAAACCTCAGTCTGTCATGGTACGACGGACTGAGGTTTGAGGATGCACCTGTTATCCAAGGTTAATAGCATTGGGAAATTTAGATGATATCTGACCTGTGTCCGACTTGTTTAGGGAAGTAAGTTATAAGGGGGACACAGATAGAGAGGCGGGATAACAGGAAACATCAGGTTAGCTATTATTGAAAGTCTTGGTTGTTCATTGGAATCATTTCTTTCAATAATCTATATTCAGTATACTATATTTTCTGAAAATATACAATAATTTTAAGGGTGTATTTCTTAGTCAAAGAATTGATAGTAGTCCTGCAGGCTGAGTTGGGCTTTTTCTTCTTGCTGGAGGTCTTTGATGATTTGTCCATTTTTTAAGATCAGAAGGCGATTTCCATAGTGGAGAGCATCTTCCATGCTATGGGTAATCATGAGACTAGTGAGTTCCATTTCCTGAACAAATTGCTGCGTTAATTGCATTAAGTCTTTACTGGTTTTGGGATCCAGGGCAGCGGTGTGCTCATCGAGCAGGAGCAGGTCCGGTTTTTTTAAGGTCGCCATGAGGAGACTAAGGGCCTGGCGTTGACCGCCCGATAGGCTTTGGACTTCGGTATCCAGATGATTTTCCAAGCCATTGGGAATTTTTTTCAAGAGATTCTTGAAATAGTCCAATTTTTCCTTGAGTTGGCGTGGACTTAAATCACGCTTCTCGCCACGGTAATAGGCAATCAACATATTTTCAGCTAGGGTCATCCGCGGAGCCGTCCCCATTTTCGGATCCTGGAAAACGCGGGCAATAAATTGGGCGCGCTTGGCAGGACTCCAGTTGGTTACATCGGTACCGTGGATGAGGATCCGGCCCTCGGTTAGGGGCAGGGTACCGGCAATTACATTAAAGAGGGTGGATTTACCAGCCCCATTCCCACCCAAGACGGTGATAAAATCCCCTTCATAGATGGTCAAGGAGACATGATCCAGGATAACCCGTTCTTCCTCGAGTCCATTTTGAATAACCTTGGTGGCATCTTGTAGTTCAATAATTTTTTTCATGCGTTTAATCGAACTCCTTTCAAAATGGATTTTCGAAGTTGGGGTACAATGAGGCAGAAAGCCAAAATAAGGGCATTGTAGAGGCGCAGATAGTTGGTGTTGAAACCAAGCGCTAGAACCACCCAGATGAGGAGCTGGTAAAGAACAGCCCCCACTCCAATTGAAATCAACCGCTCTGGCAGACTGACATTCTTGAATAAGACTTCACCGATGATGATGCTGGCCAGGCCAATAACGATAATCCCAATCCCCCGAGAGATATCTGCGTAGCCTTCCTGCTGTGCTACCAAGGCACCAGCCAAACCAATCATGGCATTAGAAATAACCAAGCCCATGACCTCCATCCGAGGTGTTTCAATCCCAAAGCTCTGTGCCATGTCAGGATTGTCACCAGTGGCGATAAAGGCTTGTCCCAAGCGCGAGTTGAGGAAATAAATAATCAAGGTTAGAAGAAGGCTAAAGACCAGAAGCCCTAAAACGACATTGTTAATCCGATCTGTAAAGGGGAGCCAGGATTGCAGCAGGACCTGATTGAGCAATCCCAAATTGGACCGCCCCATGACCATTAGCATAATCGAATGGCAGGAAGTCATGACTAAAATTCCGGCGAGAATAATGGGAATCCGGCCCTTGGTGTAGAGCATACCTGTGGTAAAACCAGCCAAGGCACCAGCTCCCGCAGCAGCTAGACTGGCGAGCAGGGGATTGACACCGGCGGTGATCAAGCTGACAGCAACTGCTCCTCCAAGGGGGAAGCTGCCTTCGGTGGTCATGTCCGGGAATTTAAGAATCCGGAAGGTGAGGTAGAGACCGATTCCCAAAACGGCCCACAACAAACCTTGTGAGATAACTGATAGAATCATTGACTGGACCTTTCATTTTAATCTGTTACCATTGTACCAAAAAGGAAGCCTCTGAGGTGGATGGTCTGTCTAATTCTTTCACAAATAGGAGGAGATTCGATTTACTGTGGCTTAAAACTAGGGACTGGCTATGGTGAGGAGTAGAATTAGTATTAGAAAAAAAGGGTAAATTGTAGTATAATGAATAAGTTCATCACAGGGTGAAATAACGACAAAATATGAAAAATCTATTCAAAGGAGGACTTATGTCAGACATTAAAATTACGGCTCTTGGCGGAGTTCGTGAAAACGGAAAGAACTTTTACTGGGCAGAGATTGATGGCGCCATCTTTATTCTCGATGCGGGACTCAAATATCCAGAAAATGAGCAGCTCGGGGTTGATGTGGTGATTCCAAACTTGGAGTACTTGATTGAAAACCGCAATCGGATTGCGGGTGTATTCCTAACCCATGGTCACGCGGATGCGATTGGCGCTCTTCCTTACTTGTTGGCAGAAGTGCAGGTTCCAGTTTTTGGGTCTGAATTAACCATTGAGTTGGCGAAACTGTTTGTCAAACGCAATGAGCGTGTCAAGAAGTTCAATGACTACCACATCATTGACGAGGATACCGAGATTGATTTTGGTCAGGCGACGGTTTCCTTCTTCCGAACAACCCATTCGATTCCAGAGAGTCTGGGAATTGTCCTGAAGACCGATCAGGGACAGATTGTTTATACGGGCGATTTTAAATTTGATCAGGCAGTCAGTGCTGCCTATGGGACGGACTTTGGTCGTTTGGCGGAAATTGGTAAAGAAGGGGTCCTGGCCCTCTTAAGTGATTCTGCTAACGCAGATTCCAGCCAACAAGTGGCGAGTTATAGTGAAGTGGGTGAGGAAATTTCTCAGACCATCGCGGATTGGGAAGGCCGGATTATTGTGGCAGCGGTTGCCAGCAATCTGTCCCGCATCCAACAGGTTTTTGATGCTGCCCTGGAGACTGGCCGTAAGGTCGTCTTGACCGGTTTTGATATTGAAAATATTGTCCGGACGGCTATTCGCTTGAAAAAATTGACCTTGGAAGATGATAAGGTCTTGGTCAAGCCTAAGGATATGGGGCAATATGCACCAGAGGATTTGATTATCCTGGAAACAGGCCGGATGGGAGAGCCAATCAATGGCCTCCAGAAAATGGCTCAGGGTCGCCATCGCTATGTTGAAATCACTGATGGGGACCTCGTTTACATTGTAACAACACCTTCTGTTGCCAAAGAAGCGGTTGTGGCTCGGGTGGAAAATATGATCTACCAAGCGGGTGGCGTGGTTCGAGTGATTACTCAGCACTTGCGCGTGTCTGGTCATGCTAACTCACGTGACCTACAACTGATGCTCAGCTTGTTGAAACCGCGATACCTCTTCCCTGTTCAAGGAGAGTACCGCGATTTGGTCGCCCATGCCAAAGCAGCCATGGAGTTTGGGATGTCCTCTGATCAGATTTTCTTAATGAAAAAAGGTGATCAAATGGAGTGGGACGGCCAAGACTTTGTCTTTGCAGGATCAATTCCGGCGGCTGATGTGTTGATTGATGGGAATGCCATTGGTGATGTCGGAAATGTGGTACTCCGAGACCGGAAGGTCTTGTCGGAAGACGGGATTTTTATTGTTGCGATTACAGTCAATCGTAAGCAGAAGAAGATTGTTGCCAAGGCTAAGGTCCACACACGTGGGTTTGTCTATGTCAAGAAGAGTCGGGATATCTTACGGGAATCGGCTGAGTTGGTCAACAAAACAGTGGAAGAATATTTGAGCCAGCCAAACTTTGACTGGGCTGAATTAAAAGGAGCGGTGCGAGATAACTTGTCCAAATATCTCTTTGAGCAAAGCAAGCGCCGTCCAGCAGTCTTACCGGTTGTGATGGAAGTGAAATAGGAGTACTTGGATGGCCTTACTAACGCTGGATTATAAATCAGAAGTTTTATCGATGAGCATGACGCTAAAGCTGCTCTACCCAGAGAAGGCTTTGTATGCTACAGAAGTAGAGGACATTCCAGTCCTCTATCTTTTGCATGGAATGAGTGGGGATGTGGATACCTGGATGCGGCGAACCAGTATTGAGCGCTATGTTAAGGACACTAATCTAGCTCTTGTGTTTTTGGATACCCATGATGGCTGGTACAGCAATACCCATTCTGGTTACAGGTATTTTGACGCCTTTACTCAGGAAGTGCCAGAACTTCTAGCCAATCTCTTTCCCAAACTTTCCCGGAAGCGGTCGAAAACCTTTGTGGCAGGTCTATCAATGGGCGGCTATGGGGCACTGAAATTGGCCTTGCTGACCAATCGTTTTTCCCATGCAGCTAGCCTGTCGGGAGCCTTGGATTTTCAAGATTTGGAACCTTTGGTGGATGAGTTTAGAGGTTTGACCTACTGGCGAGGAGTCTTTGGGGATCAGATTTTTGGAAAAGATCAGCCGGATGATCTGGTAACCTGGTTGGACCAGGCCGATCGCAAGACCAAATTGTTTGCCTGGTGTGGGGAGCAGGATTTTCTCTTTCCAGCTAATCAGCGGGCTCAAGTACTCTTGGAGGAAGCTGGTTTTGAGTTGACCTTTACCTCTAGTCCTGGAAAACACGAATGGTACTACTGGGATCAACAGATTCAAGAGGTGCTCAAATGGTTGCCGATTGATTACCAGGAAGAGGAGCGTTTGAGTTAAGCATTTTTTTAGCCTTCTTCTCTATACTAGGAGGTCAAGGAGGTAGAAATTTGTTTCTTATTCGTTTTATTTGGAGAATTATCTCCACCATCCTCCGTTTGTTGTTCGGCTTGGTGAGGCTGTTTGTGTGGACAGTTAGTCTGGCTTTGATTTTGTTCTTTGTGGGACAGTGGATGACGGGTGGACAGCTGAGCCAATTTCCAGTGTCGAGTTACTTGACGGAACTTCCCCAACGTTTTTTAAACAACCCGACAGAAATCCCAACCGATTTGGTAACTTCTCAGTCAGATCAACGCCATCGCTGGGATCAAAACCAAGCCTTGGTTTATATTTCCACAGAAGATAGCACCATGGTCTCTGCCTATCGAGATGCCATGCGCCAGTGGAATCAGACCGGAGTTTTTCAATTTATTGAGACGGATGATGCCAGTCTGGCGCAAATCGAAGCTGGTGTTTATGTCGATTCCCAGGTCTCTGCAGCAGGTGAGACGGAATCGCAAACCAATCTTTTAACCAATCGGCTAAACAAGGCCAAGGTGGGCCTCAATGCCCACTACCTATCCAATCCCTATTATAGTTACAGTTATGAGCGGGTAGTCAATACCGCGGCTCATGAATTAGGGCACGCCATTGGCTTGGACCATACCGATGAAGAATCAGTCATGCAACCAGCCGGATCCTTCTATTCGATTCAAGCTAGGGATATTGAAGTGGTTCGGCAACTCTATCAAGATCAATGATGTCGCAAAGGCTTGGGAAAAGCTCCCAGGTCTTTTGTCTTTCTGCTATAATAGACTTATGATTATTATGCAAGCAAGTAAGGTGGAGCGTTCCTTTGCAGGCGACGTTCTCTTTCAAAATATAACCTTTCAAATTGGTGATCGGGACCGAATCGCCTTAGTTGGGCGTAATGGTGCCGGTAAGTCGACCTTGTTAAAAATTTTAGTAGGGGTCGAGGAAGCAAGCGCGGGTGAGATCAGTCGCAAAAAGGACCTCTCCCTGTCCTACCTGTCCCAGACATCTTCCTTGGATTCCAACTTGTCTATCTATGATGAAATGCTCAAGGTTTTTGCAGACTTGCGGCAGGATGAGCAGACCCTCCGGAACTTAGAAGCCCAGATGGGCCAGGTGACGGGAGCTGAGCTGAGTGCCTTGATGAGTCGCTATGACCAGTTGTCGGAGGATTTTCGTCAGGCAGGTGGTTTTCAGTACGAGGCTAAAATCCGCTCCATCCTCAATGGTTTTCAATTTGATGAAAGCATGTGGCCTATGTCTATTTCAGACCTCTCTGGAGGGCAAAAGACCCGTTTGGCCCTGGCTAAAATGTTGCTGGAAGAGCCGCAGCTCTTGGTTTTGGACGAGCCAACCAACCACCTGGATATTGAAAGTATTGCCTGGTTGGAAAACTACCTGGCCAACTATCAGGGAGCCCTTTTGATTGTCAGTCATGACCGCTATTTCTTGGACAAGGTGGCGACTATCACCTGGGATTTACGTCCCAATGCCCTGGATCGTTATGTAGGCAACTACTCGCATTTTGTTGACGAGAAGGCGCAGCGGTTGGAAACCCAACGCAAAGAGTACGAGAAGCAGCAAAAGGAAATTGCTGCTCTGGAAGACTTTGTAGCTAAAAACTTGGTGCGAGCTTCGACAACCAAGCGGGCCCAATCCCGCCGGAAGAAATTGGAAAAAATGGAGCGTCTGGATAAACCAGGTGGCCAGGAAAAAGCGGCAGCGATTGCCTTTCCGATTGAGCGTTCCTCTGGGAATGTGGTTTTGACAGTCGAAGGTGCGGCGATTGGCTATGAGGCCCAGGTCCTATCGCAGCCTATTTCGATGGATTTACGGAAGTATACGGCCTTGGCCATCGTTGGTCCCAATGGGGTGGGGAAAACAACTCTCTTGAAATCCTTAAAAGGTGATTTGCCTTTTATCCAGGGACAGGCCCGGTTAGGAACCAATGTTGATTTTGGTTATTATGACCAGAATCAGGAAGCCTTAAATGCTCGGAATACGATTTTGGAAGAGCTTTGGAATGATTTTCCACAATTGCCAGAAGTGGATATCCGCAACCGGCTTGGAGCCTTTCTCTTTTCAGGAGATGATGCCCAGAAAACAGTGGGGATGCTTTCGGGGGGTGAACGGTCACGGTTGCTTTTGGCCAAACTTTCCATGGAAAAAAACAATTTCCTAGTCCTGGATGAACCGACCAACCATTTGGACATCGAGAGCAAAGAAGCCTTGGAACAGGCTCTGATTGATTTTGAGGGAACCCTTCTCTTTGTCAGTCATGACCGTTATTTCATTAACCGGATTGCGGATCAGGTTTTGGAGTTGAGTCCAGACGGTTCCCGCCTTTTCCTAGGAGATTATGATTACTATCTGGAGAAGAAAAAGGAATTAGAGGAGTTGGCTCAAGAGGTCGAATCGGAGACGCCTGTGACCCAGGAGGTTTCCAATCTTTCCTATGAGCAGCAAAAGGAGAATCAGAAGGAGCTCCGCAAGCGTCAACGTCGGATTGAGGAATTGGAGCGACGCTTGGAGGAGTTGAGTCAGCTACAGACTGAGATTCAAGAAAGTATGTTGGCAAGCAATGATCCTGATCAGCTGATCCAGCTTCAGGAAAGTTTGGAACAGGCCCAGGCAGCAGAAGAAGAAGCCCTAGAAGAGTGGGCAGAATTAGAAGAATAAGTAAAAAATAACCAGTCGCAGGGCGACTGGTTATTTTGTTTCTGGGAGCTGTTGGGGCTCTGGGCTACTGTTTTTCTTGTCCTTCTTTTTCTTTTTGCTGGGGCGGCTGTAGAGGAGGGTGACTAGAGCGCCGAGGATAAAGGAAAAGAGGATCACCAAAATCAAGGGCAATTGGACCCTGGTAATTAGGAAGGAAACTTCGACTTCTTGAATGTTACTGATGGAGAGCAGGGCAATCAAGAGAACAGAAAGCAGGGATAGGTAGTAACGAAATTTCATAAAAGCTCCTAGTTGCTAAATTCAGCCTTAGATTTGGTATCACTGAATTCTTGAGAGGCTTCAAGGCTAAGAATGTCTTCGAAGCTGGCGAATTGGATATCTGGATATTTCTGTTTGAGGGCTGTGGTAACCATCCGATAGGCTAGGTTGGCATTCCGAGAGAGAATGGGACCGTGGAAGTAGGAACCATAGACATTGTGGTAGTGAACCCCTTCACCATTCTTGGTCTCATTATTGCCGTTGCCATAAACAATCTTGCCGAGCGGCTTTTCATCATCAGCCAGGAAGGTCCGGCCTTGATGGTTTTCAAATCCATAATAGGTTTCATTGAATTCTTCATTATGGATTTTGATATCTCCGATAAAGCGGTTGTTTTCTTGGTTTAAGGTATAGTGGCCCATGACCCCGATCCCTTCGATCCGTCGCCCAGAGACTTCGATGTAGTATTGGCCGAGGAGTTGGAAACCGCCACAGATAGCCAAGACTACCCCTTCCTTATCGTGGATAAAACGGTCAATTCCATCCCGTTTGAGGGGAAGGTCCTTGGAAACAATCGATTGCTCGTAATCCTGACCACCACCAAAAAAGACGATATCATAATCTTCTTCATGGAAGGGGTCATCCAGGGAGACAATTTCAATTGTTGCGGCAGCCCCTAGCTTTTCGGACACATATTTGAGCATGAGGATATTGCCATTATCGCCATAGGTGTTCATCAAATCGCCGTAGAGATGGGCAATCCGGATTTGATAGGGATAGTTTTGGGGATTGGCAGTTTGTAAAGAAACGTAGGTCATTAATTACTTCATCTCCTTTGAAACGAGATGCTGGTTGGCTAGGAGTTCCCGCATTTCCAGCATAGCGGTGTAGGTTGCAAGGATATAAGCTCGTGGAGCTTCTTGTTGTTGGATGGCTTCGACTAGGTCCTTGAGTTGATCAAGTTCGGTCATCTGATCGGCTGGGTAGCCAGCAACGCGAATCCGTCGGCTAATTTCGGCATGCCGAACGCCACCTGTGAAGACTTGGGGAACATCCATATTCTGGATCCGCTCAAATTCAGCATCCCAAATCCAGCTGGTGTCAATACCATCGGCATAGTTGGCATTAAGCAAGAAGGACATGGTGAAAGGACCTGGAGCTAGTTGGATCATTTCCAAGGCCTGGGTGGCTCCAACAGGATTTTTGATTAGGACTAGCGTACATTCCTTGTCGCCGATGTTAAAGGTTTCTTGGCGACCAAAAACGGCCTTACTCTTGTCAAAACCAGCGCGAATGGTCTCAGCAGGAATTTGATAAAACTCTGCAACCGCTACGGCTGCCAAGGCATTGTAGATATTGTAGAGGCCACCAATGTTGATGCTGTATTCTTGATCATCAATTCGGAAACGTGAAGACTTCTCGGTCAACTCCACCAACTCGGTGAGGCGGTAGTCCAGAGGCTTACGCGCAAAGGAACAGTTGGGGCAGAAGTAGTTTCCTAGGTTGGCATAGGTAATCATCTTGTAACGCAAGATGTGCTGGCACTTGGGACACAGAATCCCTTCGGTATTATAGTGGGCTAGGTGGGCCTCCTCCTCCTTGTGGTCAAAACCAAAAGAGAGAACAGGATTCGGCAGGTCTACGGATTGAAAAATGGGACTATCCCCATTCACCAAAACAGTAGCCTCTGGCGCCTTTTTAATACCATCTAAGATAAACTGGTAGGTGGTGTAAATTTCACCAAACCGGTCCATTTGGTCCCGGAAGATATTGCTGAGGACAAACAGGGAGGGTTGGATGTAGTCACAAATTTTGGGCACACTGGCCTCATCCACTTCCAGAACGGCAATTTTTTTACCGTTTTTCTGAGGAGTTTTTAGGAAGGTTGTGGTAATCCCGGTGATCATGTTGGCCCCACTGGTATTGGTCAGAACCTGACCAAAGGCTTCTGAGAGGATGCCAACAATAAGCGAAGTTGTCAGGGTTTTTCCGTTGGTTCCAGTGACCAAAACAATCTCATAGTCCTTTGCAAGTTGGTCTAGAATATGGGGATCAAATTTGAGCGCAAGTTTTCCTGGCAGAGTTGATCCCCGGCCGAGCATTTTTAAGGCAGTTGCACTGGTTTTTCCAGCTGCCAATCCAAGTAGTGTATTTAGTTTCATGGAATTATTTTATCATAAAGTGGCGAGAAGAGGCAGCTCCTAGTCTTGGTTCTGGTCCCCAATCGTGGTATAATTGTAAAGTTAATGAGCTGATTGAGAACAGAAGTGGAGAATCTTAGGGTATGAATTTTAGATATTTAGGGGATCCCCAGTATTGGCAAAGTTTTTTTTCCAGTCCCTGGGCGATCCTCATCCAACTCTTAGACATTGCGCTGGTTGCCATTGCGCTTTATTTTGCCATTAAAGCCCTAGCTGGTACTAAAATCATGACCTTGGTTCGTGGGGTTCTGCTATTTGTAGCCCTGCAAATTTTAGCCAATTTGATTGGCCTGACAACAGTCGCCTGGCTGATGAATCAAGTGGTCACCTATGGGGTCATTGCAGCCGTGGTTATTTTTGTGCCAGAAATTCGTTCAGGCTTGGAGCGTTTGGGGCGGACTTTGGACTTATTTAATACTCGAACTCAGACGTCGGAAGAAAAAACTATTGATGCCTTGATGAAGGCTGTGACCTATATGTGCCCTCGGAAGATTGGAGCGCTCATTTCGATTGAAGGGGCTCAGACGCTTCAAGAATACATTGCGACAGGGATTGCCCTCGATTCGCAGATTAGCGGGGAACTTTTGATTAACATCTTTATCCCGAATACGCCTCTTCATGATGGAGCAGTGATTCTTTCAGATAATAAAATTGCAGCGGCTTCGGCCTACCTACCCCTGTCTGAGTCTGGTGGAATTCCTAAGAATTTTGGGACCCGGCACCGGGCAGCCGTGGGACTCTCGGAAGCTAGTGATGCCTTGACGGTTGTGGTATCAGAAGAAACCGGAGAAATTTCCTACACCCGTAATGGTAATTTGATTCACGATGTGACCCCAGCAGAACTGCGGGCTGTCTTAGAGGACTTCTTTGCGGTTCAAGAAGCCCGGCCTGATGTCCTAGCGCCACTATTAAGGAGGAGAAAGTATGAAGACTAATCGTTCCTGGATTTATGGTCTCTTAGCGATTTTTTTATCCTTGATTTTGTTTTTCTACGCTTCTACTAGTCAATACCAAACCCAGGCGAGAACTAGTGGGGACATTGCGACAGAAACCTATACGAATACGATTAAGGGGGTTCCCTTGGTGCTCCGCTATGACTCGGAGAAGTACTTCGTATCTGGTTTTGCCTCGGAAGTCAATATTGATTTATCATCCTCCAATCGCGTTCTCCTGTCGACAGAAACCCAAGAGTCTTCGCGAACCTTCAGGATTGTTCTGGATTTAACCAAGGAATCGCCTGGCTTGGTAGAGGTTCCCGTCACGGTGGAGCATTTGACCAGCGGGGTGACTGCCAAGGTGGATCCAGCGACTATTAGCGGGACGATTGGACTCAAGAAATCCAAGACCTTTAAAATCGACTTAGCTAGTTTCCTAAGTCAGTTGCCGAATGGAGCAGATGTACAGCTGGCAGATGGGGATAGAGAAGTGACAGTGACAACCAATGAAGATTTGTTGAATCAAATTGCGGCTGTCCGGATGGTCTTACCAGATGATTGGGGGACCACGAAAAATTACAATGGTGAGGTTAGTCTTCAGGCCCTTGATGTTAGTGGAGAAGTAGTTCCAAGTGTCATTGAGCCAGAGACAATTGCGATTCGTATTCAATTAAAAACTGAGGAGAAAAAATAATCATGGGAAAATATTTTGGAACAGACGGTGTTCGTGGTGAAGCAAATGTGGAATTAACACCCGAATTGGCCTTCCGCTTAGGACGTTTTGGTGGCTATGTGTTGAGCCAGCACGAAGAAGGGACACCCCGTGTCTTTGTTGGACGCGACACTCGGATCTCTGGAGAGATGTTGGAGAATGCCTTGATTGCGGGCCTCCTCTCCGTCGGAATCCAAGTTTACAAACTCGGTGTGATTGCAACACCTGGGATCGCTTATTTGGTACGGACAGAGAAGGCTAGCGCCGGTGTTATGATTTCGGCCAGCCATAATCCGGCCCAAGATAATGGGATTAAGTTCTTTGGTGGTGATGGCTTTAAATTGGATGATGAACGAGAATTGGAGATTGAAGCTCTGCTTGATGCGCCAGCAGATCAATTGCCTCGTCCAAGTGCTCAAGGTTTGGGGCAAGTCATGGACTACCCGGAAGGTCTACGGAAATACCAAGAATTTCTGGTTTCAACCGGTAGCCCCCTCGAAGGTTTGCACGTTGCTTTGGACACAGCTAACGGAGCTGCCTCTACAAGTGCCCGCCAGGTCTTTGCAGATCTTGGAGCTCAACTGAGCGTCATTGGAGAAAAACCAGATGGCCTCAATATTAATGATCAAATTGGATCAACCCATCCAGAAAAACTGCAGGACTTGGTTCTTGAAAAAGGAGCCGATCTAGGGCTAGCCTTTGATGGGGATTCTGATCGCTTGATTGCTGTTGATGAAAAAGGGCAAATTGTCGATGGAGATAAAATCATGTTTATCTTAGGACAAGCCCTAGCGCAAGAAGGTAAATTGGCTAAAAATAGCATTGTAACGACTGTAATGTCCAACTTAGGGTTCCATAAGGCCCTGGATGCCCATGGGATTGATAAGGCAGTGACGGCTGTTGGCGACCGCTATGTTGTTGAAGAAATGCGTCGCTCTGGCTTCAATCTTGGGGGTGAGCAGTCAGGCCACGTTGTGTTGATGGACTACAATACAACTGGTGATGGTCAGCTAACCGGTGTTCAATTAACTAAGATTCTGAAGGAATCCGGGAAGACCCTGTCTGAATTAGCAGCCCAGGTGACAATTTATCCGCAAAAACTAGTCAATATCCGTGTTGATAATAAGATGAAAGACCAAGCCATGGAAGTTCCTGCGATTGCGGCAATTATTGCCAAGATGGAGGAAGAGATGGCAGGGAATGGTCGGATTTTGGTTCGGCCAAGTGGCACGGAGCCACTTCTGCGGGTAATGGCTGAGGCGCTAACAGATGCAGAAGTTGACTATTACGTAGATACCATCGCAGCCGTTGTTCGAGAGGAAATCGGCTTGGATGCCTGAATCATTCCCGTTGTCTCTGATCCGATGTATACCAAGGGAATAGAAGAGTATAAAAAGAAAAATCGCCACGGTAAA
>NZ_JAOBSU010000001.1:0-35780 GCF_025447695.1 Streptococcus danieliae
TCATTTTTATGAAATTGATGATGAGGAGTCAGAATCCTGACATTATTTTCAAAAAGAATAAGCAACGGGAATGATTCTCTTTACTTTGCGTCCATGGTGGATGAGTTGATTATTCGCCGTCAGGAGGTGCCGCTCTTTCGGGAGAGTTTTGACAGTTCTTTTTATTACAATGTCACGCAGCTGATTGACTCCGTATCCCGTTTTAGCAAGAGTGATTTTATGAAGGATCGCTTACTTTTCCCCTTTTTATTTAATCATATCCGCCTAACTCTAGCGGTCCCAGTCTTGTTTCCAGATGTCAAAACGGCGAATATGGCTTTTTTAAGTAGTCAGAGAAATCCCTTTTTACACCGCCTGGTCAGCCTGTTAATGCAGGACTTGTTCCCAGCCTATATTCAGAATGAATATGAATACGAACTAGTGACCCTGCACTTTGCCGCTAGCCTGCGGCGAAGTCCAGAAATTTTTCCTATCCGCTTGCTGCTGGTGACGGATGAACGGCCTTTGTCAGCTAGCGTTTTGGTGTCAAAAATCAAAACGATTGCTCCCTTCGTAGAGGGAATTGAGGTGAAAAGTTCCAATAACTTGGAGGGGTTAGAGTTGGACTCCTATGACTATTGTTTGACGACCAAACCGCTGACTCAATCTGAATTCCAATTAATTTCGACCTTCCCCAGTACCCAGGAAATGTTGGACTTGCAGGAAACCCTGCAGCGGATCCAGGAAAATCGAACGGTTCGGGAACGGGTGGTTGTGGAAGAGGAAAAAAGCCATGATTTGCCGGCCTATCTGGAAGCTAGCCGGCTACTCCTAAAACGATTCTCCTTGGTGGAACTACCGCAGCAGGAATCGTTCGACCAGGCTGTCGCAGCGGTGGTTGGGCAATTAGAGGGGATCTTAGATACGGCTTATGTCAGTCGGAAACTTTTGGACCGCTTTTACCAGAGCCCCTTGGCCATTCCGCAAACCAATCTAGCCCTCTTACATACCCAAACCAGCCAGGTCGAGGCCAGTCAGTTTATGATTGCGCAGTTGGCCAATGCTGTTTCCAGTCCCTCGATGAACCAGGAGGAGGAAGCGGTTCGGTGACTCTTGGTCATGCTCACTCCAGTCGGGGAACGGGAGGAAGTTCGGGATTTGATGACGGCTATTAGTCAGTCGATTATTGAAAACAAACTCTACACAGAGATTTATCGGACGGGAAATCAAGAGATTGTCTACCAATTATTGAATACCATCTTTGCAGAAAAAATGAAAAAAATTGGAGAATAACTATGCAACTTGAAAATAAGCTCATTCATGTAAACCAAGCCTTTGCAAGTAAGGAAGAAGCCATTCGCTTTTGTGGACGTCAGTTGCAGGCCGCTGGCCATGTCAAGGAAGCCTATATTGAGGCTATGATCCAGCGCAACCAAGACCTTTCCGTTTATATGGGCAATTTTATTGCCATTCCCCATGGAACAGATGCGGCTAAAAAAGAAGTCTTGTCTTCTGGCATCACCATTGTGCAGGTTCCAGCTGGTGTAAATTTTGGAACAGATGCAGATCCTAAGATTGCGACAATTCTTTTTGGAATTGCTGGGCTGGGAGAGGATCATTTGGAGATGATTCAAAAAATATCCATCTTCTGTGCCGATGTCGACAATGTGGTCAAGCTAGCAGATGCTCAAAGAGTGGAAGAAATCAAGCAATTACTAGAAAGTGTAGCTTAGGGAGGATCTTTTATGAAAAAAGCAGTTCATTTTGGTGCCGGAAATATTGGACGTGGGTTTATTGGCCAAGTTCTTTATGACAATGATTTTGAAATTGCCTTTATTGATGTTAATGAGACGATTATTGATGCCTTGAATGAGAAACAAGGCTATACTATTGAAATTGCCCAGGAAGGCCAACCGAAAATTCAGGTTTCCCGCGTTAGGGGCATCAACAACGCCCAAAATCCAGACCAAGTCATTCAGGCAATTGCGGAGGCGGATTTGATCACAACCGCGATTGGTCCCAATATCCTTCCCTTTATTGCAGAAGTTTTGGCACGTGGTTTGGAAGCACGCTTGGCTCAGGGGAACCACCAAAATGTGGATGTTCTTGCCTGTGAGAATATGATTGGAGGCTCTAGTTTTCTGGCGCAGGAAGTGGACGGTTATCTGTCTGAAGCCGGCAAAGCTTATGTGGCGAAACATGTTGGTTTCCCTAATGCAGCTGTTGACCGTATTGTTCCCGCTCAAAGCCATGAGGATCCGCTCTATGTGGTGGTGGAGCCCTTCAAGGAGTGGGTTGTCGAAACCAAGGGCATGAAAAATCCCGAGCTGCGTTTAGAGCAGGTTCATTACGAAGAGGACTTGGAACCCTTTATCGAACGTAAGCTCTTCTCCGTGAACTCTGGCCACGCAACCTCTGCCTATACAGGGGCTCAAGCTGGAGCCAAGACCATTCTTGAAGCGCTGCAAAATCCAGCAGTCAAGGAGCAAGTCGAGGCTGTTTTGGCAGAGATTCGCAGCCTGTTAATGGCCAAATGGGGCTTTGAGCAGGCGGCTTTAGAAGACTATCACCGAGTGATTATCAGCCGTTTTGAAAATCCGTATATTGTAGATGATATTGCGCGTGTAGCCCGGACACCGATTCGGAAATTGGGTTACGATGAACGCTTTATCCGCCCGATCCGTGAATTGGCAGAGCGTAAACTCGCCTATCAACATCTGTTAGAAACCGTTGCGGCAGTTTTTGCCTACCGCGATCCAAATGATCCCCAGGCTTTGGAATTACAAGAACTCCTAGCTTCCCAACCACTAAAAGAAGTGGTGGTTCAGGTGACCGGCCTGGAGGAGGGGCCGCTTTTGGAGGCTGTGGTCGCTCAATTGGCAAACTAAAAACTGGTTTAAAAGCACATAAAACAACGATAAAAAGGGAGTGGGACAGAACTAAATTTGAAAAAATTTAGTTTATTCGCTTTCTTAATTTCAGGCTCATGCTAAAAAGATCCACTGGATCTTTTTACTCCCACCCCCGCAAGGCTGATTAGGTCCTCTTCCGAGCTTGAAAAGCGAATGATTGGAGTTTGCTTCGCAACCAAGATTTGGTACTCTCTAACAGCATACAATGCTGTTAGACCCAATCAGCTACTGCGTCAAAGGCATTTTATTAACCAAAGTCAATGAGGCTAGACTTTTGTCCCAGCCTCTTTTTACGATGTCAGATTCTGGGATCTTGAGTTCGTTTTCCCTCATAGGATTCCCAGTTCGATGGCTCTTAAGACTGCAGCCATGCTTGATTGTGTGTTTAATTTGTCATTGATATGAGCCAGATGGTTGTTGACGGTACGGCGGCTGATGGCCAAGGTACTGGCGATTTTTTCTTGAGTATAGTTACGGCGGAGCAGATAAAGTATTTCGATTTCGCGAGGACTTAGAGCAGACGAATAGGGATTTGTTGGATAGGGGAAGGTTGCTTGTCCTTTTAAGACCTTTTGAAAGCCCTGGTTTATCTCTTCCATGCTCAGGTCTTGATGGAGGTAGCCAGTGGCTTTTGCTTCCAGACTTTTTTGGAGGTAGTGTTCGCGATAGTGGGTTGAAAACAATAGGATAGGCTGGTCTGGAAAGTTTGCCTTGATTTTCTGGCAGGCTGAGAAGGCCTTGCGCTCAGGTCTGGTGATTTCCAAGATGACTAGCCCTGGTTGGCTCTGGGAGATGCGTTCTAAAAAGCTGTCTTCCCAGTCCTTTAAGTAGACTGTAAATTCTAAATTGTTATAGATCTTAGTCAGGGCCTGGGCTAGGAATTCACGGCGTCCGATGAAAAGTACGGTCATGTTCTTCCTCCTTTCCATGGTTAAAAAAGTTTGCTTCATTATAGCAAAAAACTTGTTTGAAATGGTTGCTTTTTTTGAAAATTTTTAGGAGATTGCACAAATAACTCATGCGAATCAAGGCGAGATTTGCTAGACTGTCAGTACTAACGTTAGTAAGATTCAAGAAAGAGGTAAGGGGTATGAATATGAGATTACTGTTTAAGCATCCCAGAAAATCAGTAGGCGATCGTTTCTAACTAGTTGTTTGATAGTAAATAGCTAGACGATTTTTGATCGGATAGCAGAGCTCGAATAGAAGGTGGTGACGCTTGATGAGTCTGAAGTCGATGAAACTGACGCCTAATTTTTACCGCTTAATTTTTAGTGGGGCTAATCGGAATGTAGCGGATTCCTTTTATATGATTGCCTTGTCCCTTGGTTTGGTACAAGTTTACCAGATTGATGCGGGTTCTTTGTCCCTCTTTACCTTGATTGGGATGTTGCCGCGTTTGTTTGCGGCAGCCTATGGTCCCTATCTTCACCGCTTAAAGCGAAATAAGTTGGCTATACTGAGTTTGCAGGGGATCCAGATTGGTTTGATGTTGCTGATTCTCCTGTGTTTGATGCAGACCTGGTCCCTTCTTTGGATGGTCCTATTGAATTTTGTGTTCTCCTTGGTTACGGTTTGTTTGAACAATCTGCAAATGAAGGTGATTCCGGCGATTTTAGACAATCGTGAGGATTTGTTGGAAAAATCGGTTAATGTTCAATATTTGACTGGAAATGTTCTGGATATTTCCAGTAACTTTGTAGCTTCTCTTCTGTTAGGTTTTATGTCCTATTTGACCTTGATGGAATGGAGTTTGCCTTTCTTTATTGGTGCTCTGTATTTCTTGATGCGGTTGCAGATTCCGGACACAGCGGGAGTGACTGTGGAGGAGGAAGAGTCGGTGGATCGGCTTGCTTCTTTTAAAACCCTAGTTGCTTCACGAGATGCTTTTTATATTATTCTGACGGAGGCGATCCTCAGTGGAGGTGTGGATTTGCTGCTGACGCTGGCGCCTATTTATTTGGTGCAGCAGGGTTATTCGGTCGCTTATTTGGGCTTGATCTTAGCCTGCCAGCGGGGAGCAGATCTTTTAGGGGCAATCCTAGCTCCCTATGTTCAGATGGATCCTCGGCTTTTTTTCCCCTTGGATTACATGCTCTCGGGTGCTCTGCTACTGCTGGTCTTTGTGGTAGAGCAACCTTGGATTCAGTTGGGCGCCTTTTTCCTGGCCTTTCTGATTATTGGTATTTCCGGGAATATGTTTAACAAACTGATCTATGCAACTTATGATCACAAGGAGTTGGCACTGGTTAATGCAGCTATTGTCAGTCTCTATACGTTTTTTGCGGTTATTAGTTTGCTTGTCCCAAGTTTCTACGGGAATATTACCGTTTTGGGGCTGATCATTAATGGGGCGACGATTGTTGTTGGCTTTTTCCTTTTTTCAACAATAAGAAAAAATCGGTAGTTATACCGATTTTTTGTAGGTTTCAGGCAGGGTGAGGATCATCGCGAGGTAGATCACTGGGACTGCCAGATAGAAGAGGGCTGATGGCCAGAAACCGAAGTTCCCGTAAATCCAGCTCCAGAAGTAATTCAAGACGGTGTAGAGACCGTAGGTAACACCCCAGATGATTCCGAACATGAGGGTTGCTTTTTGTGGATTCATGTTTGGAAGTTCATGTGGAATATTGAGGTAGACTGCGTATTGGTAGAAAATGAGGAAACCGCAGGCGAAGAAGAAGAGGTAGCCGAGGAAGGCCATCTTGAGAATGGCAATGCTGGCAATTCCGGCAGTCATGGTGGCGATAGCCATAATCCCTAAGCGAACGAGGTAAGGGCGACGTTCCCGGTTAACCGGGCTCTTGAGGCGAACCAGCGTTCCTGTGATTCCTCCTCCAGAAACCGCACAGATCATGTAACCTGCAACAAAGATGTCTGGGAATTCCTTAGCCAACTGGCCTGGGATGGAGTTTAGCGACATTACATAAAGAATTAGGAAGGCTGCAAAACCAACCGCAAAGCGCCATACGAAAGAATCCTTGAGGGCTTGTCCATAAGAGTAAGTAGGAGCTTGTCCTGCCTGTCCACCGCCGGTTTCAAAGTTTTCGGCTTTAAAGAGCCAAACGAGGAAGCAGATGATGGCCATGAGGGCAATACCGCTGAGGGTCAAACGCCAGTCCATGCGGAGTGTATCTGCCCAGAAAACGAAGGCAATCGCGATCACGAAGGCTCCAATATTGTAGCTGGCGGTGATGAGAGATGAGTAGAAAATTTTATTTTCTTGGGAGACAAAGCGAACAACGATTGGGTTCATGTAAACCATAATCATGGAGCCTCCCAAGGCCATAATCATCCGAGCGATGATGTAAAGAGGATAGCTTGGCATCCAAACGGCTACGAGAGCGAAACAGAGTAAGCCGATAGCGATAATAGCAGCCCGCTTAATGCCGAATTTAACGAGCACGGCAGCTGCTAAGAAGTTGGCGATAACCCGCGCAACGGTGATGGTGTAGTTGACCATTTCAGAAATCGTAGGGTCAACCCCTTTATCTCCGAAGAAGGTACTGACAATTTGAGGGCCAAGTGTGGATCCTCCGACCCAGCTGGCGGCAAATGTAATGTAGGCGAGCAAGAGGGTATAGAACATCAGAATACCCGTCTTATTGGAAATGGATTTGTTTTCCATAGGAACCTCCCTTTTAAATGATAACGCTTACAAATATAAATATAGCACCTTGGAGAGCGATAGTCAAAGAACTTGACTCGAAAAAAACAAGAAGAGCATGGAGATTTTTGGAAGAGCCTATTCCTATCTTGCCTTTTTGGAGAATAAGGGTTATAATAAGGGTGTTGAAAGAGATTGCAAAAACACAAGTTACTCTTTTCACAATAAATTTTTTGATTTTCATAAGGAGGAAATCACGAATGGTAGTTAAAGTTGGTATCAACGGTTTCGGACGTATCGGACGCCTTGCCTTCCGTCGTATTCAAGAAGTTGAAGGTGTTGAAGTAGTACGCATCAACGACCTTACTGATCCAGTAATGCTTGCTCACTTGTTGAAATACGATACAACTCAAGGTCGCTTCAACGGTACTGTTGAAGTTAAAGACGGTGGATTCGAAGTGAACGGTAAGTTCGTTAAAGTATCTGCTGAGCGTGACCCAGAGCAAATCGACTGGGCTAACGATGGCGTTGAAATCGTTCTTGAAGCAACTGGCTTCTTTGCAAGCAAAGAAGCTGCTGAAAAACACCTTGTTGGTGGCGCTAAGAAAGTTGTTATCACTGCCCCAGGTGGAAATGACGTGAAAACTGTTGTATTCAACACTAACCACGACATCCTTGACGGAAGTGAAACAGTTATCTCAGGTGCTTCATGTACTACAAACTGCTTGGCTCCAATGGCTAAAGCACTTCACGACAGCTTCGGCGTGAAACAAGGTTTGATGACTACAATCCACGGTTACACTGGTGACCAAATGGTTCTTGACGGACCACACCGTGGTGGTGACCTTCGTCGTGCTCGCGCAGCTGCAGCTAATATCGTTCCTAACTCAACTGGTGCGGCTAAAGCTATCGGTCTTGTTATCCCTGAATTGAACGGTAAACTTGACGGTGCTGCACAACGTGTTCCAATTCCAACAGGTTCTGTAACTGAATTGGTAGCTGTTCTTAATAAGAATGTTACTGCTGATGAAGTGAACGCAGCAATGAAAGCAGCTTCAAACGAGTCATACGGATACACTGAAGATCAAATCGTTTCTTCAGACATCATTGGTATGTCATACGGTTCATTGTTTGATGCAACTCAAACTAAGGTTCTTGATGTTGATGGAGAGCAATTGGTGAAAGTTGTTTCATGGTATGACAACGAAATGTCTTACACAGCTCAATTGGTACGTACTCTTGAGTACTTTGCAAAACTTGCAAAATAATCATTGAGCGAAAAGCCTGCCTTTGGCAGGCTTTTTTTTGCGTGTAAAATCTCGATAAGTTTTTTGTTTTCTTTCTCACAATAAGCCTACTTGTGATATAATAGGAACGTATAAAAAATAAAGAGGGGTTTTTGTATCATGGCAAAAATGACTGTAAAAGACGTTGACTTGAAGGGCAAAAAAGTCCTTATTCGTGTGGACTTTAATGTTCCTTTGAAAGATGGCGTTATTACAAATGACAACCGGATTACTGCTGCTCTTCCAACAATCAAGTATGTTCTTGAGCAAGGTGGACGCGCAATCTTGTTCTCTCACCTTGGTCGTGTGAAAGAAGAAGCGGATAAAGAAGGTAAATCATTGGCTCCAGTAGCAGCTGCTCTTGCTGAAAAACTAGGTCAAAACGTTGTTTTCATTCCAGGTGCAACTCGTGGTGCTGAATTGGAAGCAGCGATTAACGGCTTGGAAGACGGTCAAGTCCTTCTTGTTGAAAACACTCGTTTTGAAGATGTGGACGGTAAGAAAGAATCTAAAAACGATGCAGAGCTTGGTCAATACTGGGCATCTCTTGGAGATGGTATCTTCGTAAACGATGCCTTCGGTACAGCACACCGTGCTCACGCATCAAACGTTGGAATCTCAGCCAATGTGGAGCAAGCAGTAGCTGGTTTCCTTTTGGAAAACGAAA
Organism: Streptococcus danieliae; assembly: GCF_025447695.1. Classification (NCBI taxonomy): domain Bacteria; kingdom Bacillati; phylum Bacillota; class Bacilli; order Lactobacillales; family Streptococcaceae; genus Streptococcus; species Streptococcus danieliae. The sequence continues at coordinate 8,452 of NZ_JAOBSU010000001.1, forward strand.
TTGCTTACATCCAAGAAGCAGTTGACAACCCAGTTCGCCCATTTGTAGCGATCCTTGGTGGTTCAAAAGTTTCTGACAAGATTGGTGTTATCGAAAACTTGCTTGAAAAAGCAGATAAAGTCTTGATTGGTGGAGGAATGACCTATACCTTCTTCAAAGCTCAAGGCCTTGAAATCGGAAACTCTCTTGTTGAAGAAGATAAATTGGATGTAGCGAAAGCTCTTCTTGAAAAAGCTAATGGTAAATTGATCTTGCCAGTGGACTCTAAAGAAGCAAATGCTTTTGCAGACTATACTGAAGTTCGTGATACCGAAGGTGAAGCTGTTTCTGAGGGCTTCCTTGGTTTGGATATCGGTCCAAAATCAATCGCGAAGTTTGATGAAGCTCTTACTGGTGCTAAAACCGTTGTTTGGAACGGACCGATGGGTGTCTTTGAAAACCCAGACTTCCAAGCTGGTACTATCGGTGTGATGGATGCCATTGTGAAACAACCAGAAGTGAAATCAATCATCGGTGGTGGTGATTCTGCAGCTGCAGCAATCAACCTTGGCCGTGCAGATAAATTCTCATGGATTTCAACTGGTGGTGGTGCTTCTATGGAATTGCTTGAAGGAAAAGTACTTCCAGGTTTGGCTGCCTTGACAGAAAAATAAACACTTTAGAAAAGGTTGGGGTGGACGGCAGTCCCCCCTCTTTTTGGTGTGGTGAGTTTTATGAAGATCCTTCGTTATTTTAAGCGCTATCGTTTTAATCCTCAGAAATTCCGTTTGGGTATGCGAACCTTCAAGACAGGTTTAGCTGTTTTTCTGGTGCTGCTCCTCTTTTATATCTTTGGTTGGGATGGGATGCAGATTGCTGCTTTAACGGCTATCTTTACCTTACGGGAGGATTTTGATCAGAGTGTCCACTTTGGCATGTCGCGGATTATTGCCAATAGTATTGGTGGCTTCTATGCTCTTCTTTATTTTATATTGGAGCGGGCCTTTCCAGGCAATCCCTGGGTTTTGCTTTTGGCGGTTCCGATTGGTGTCATGTTAACCATCATGACCTGTGTGGCCACGAATACGGGGGGAGCAATTATCGGTGGTTCGGCGGCCTTTCTGATTATTAGTTTGTCCATTCCCTATGGTGAATCGATGCTTTATGTTTTTACCCGTGTTCTTGAGACTTTTTTTGGCGTTTTTATCGCAATTTTAGTGAATTACGACCTCGATCGGATGAAGGAAATATTCCTCAAAAAATAGTGTCAGAAAAACTGACATGATAACTTGACAGATGGTTTTGCCAGCTTTATAATGGATTACAGAAAGGTTCCAAAAGATGAAAGAAAAAGAATTGCGTCGCCATTTGGCTGTTTTTCCCATGTCCAGTGTTCGGAAGTTGACGGATCTCTCGGATCGCCAAATTCGTTACTACGAAGAGCACGGTTTGGTGAAACCAGAGCGAAATGAAGGAAACCGCCGTTATTTTTCCTTAAATGATATGGATCGTTTATTGGAAATTAAAGATTTATTGGCAGAAGGTTATTCGATTGCGGACATCAAAAAACGCTTTTATCAAAGGGAACAAAAATCACGTCAAAAGATGAGCGATAAGGCTGTTCGCAGAGCCCTACACAGGGATATTGTGCGAGAAGGTCCCTTCGCTTCAGGAGGCAGTGGTTTTAGTTCTCTGGGACCTAACCATTTTTAAAAAGGAGTTCCCTATGTCTGTTACCGCAGAACAAATTCGTCGAGAAGTTAAAGAAAAAAATGTTACCTTTATCCGCCTTATGTTTACGGATATTTTAGGCACCATGAAGAATGTGGAGATTCCTGCCACGGATGAACAGTTGGAAAAGGTTCTGAGCAATAAGGCTATGTTTGATGGCTCTTCGATTGAAGGGTTTGTGCGGATCAATGAGTCTGATATGTACCTTTATCCGGATTTGGATACCTGGATTGTCTTCCCTTGGGGAGATGAGAACGGTAGTGTTGGAGGTTTGATTTGTGATGTCTACACAACAGAAGGAGAACCCTTTGCAGGAGACCCACGTTCCAATCTCAAAAAATCGCTCAAACATATGCAGGAAGCAGGTTTTTCTTCCTTTAACCTAGGTCCTGAACCAGAGTTCTTCCTCTTCAAGATGGATGATCAGGGTAAACCAACCCTGGAAGTAAATGACAAAGGGGGCTACTTTGATTTGGCTCCAACAGACTTGGCGGACAATACCCGCCGGGAAATCGTGAATGTCTTGACTAAGATGGGCTTTGAAGTGGAGGCTAGTCACCATGAAGTAGCTGTTGGCCAGCATGAGATTGACTTCAAGTATGATGATGTGCTCAAGGCCTGCGATAAAATTCAGCTCTTTAAGCTGGTTGTTAAGACCATTGCTCGGAAGCATGGTATGTATGCGACCTTTATGGCCAAGCCTAAACACGGCATTGCCGGTTCAGGGATGCACTGCAATATGTCCCTCTTTGGTCCAGATGGGCAAAATGCTTTCTTTGACCCAGAAGATCCAAACGGTATGCAGTTGTCCGAAGTGGCCTATTATTTCTTGGGTGGCCTTCTGAAACACGCTTACCATTACACGGCTGTTATGAACCCAACCGTTAACTCTTACAAGCGACTTGTTCCTGGTTACGAGGCCCCTGTTTATATTGCCTGGGCTGGACGAAATCGTTCGCCACTGGTTCGTGTGCCGGCTAGTCGTGGGATGGGGACACGTTTGGAACTGCGGTCGGTGGATCCAATGGCCAATCCTTATATCGCTATGGCGGTACTCTTGGAGGTTGGTTTGGATGGAATTGCCAATCGCATCGAGGCACCAGAACCAATTGAATCCAATATCTACACTATGTCGCCAGAAGAGCGTCAGGAGGCAGGAATTACCGATCTTCCATCGACCCTCCACAATGCGCTCAAGGCCTTGACAGAGGATGAGGTTGTGAAAGAAGCGATGGGCGAGCACATCTACTCCAATTTCCTTGAGGCCAAACGGATTGAATGGGCCAGCTATGCGACCTATGTTTCCCAATGGGAAATTGATAACTATTTGGAGATGTATTAATTCTGCTTTCGTCTGCAAATCGAAAGCCTATAAAAGCATCAGGTCTAGTCAACTGGCTAGGCCTTTTCTGCGTTTGTTAGTTGAAATTCCGTGGTTTTTTGATTTTGACGGTCATTCGGTATAAAATAAAGAGAGATATAATCCTAGTCTGTTAGTATAGAGCAGTGAGCTCTAGGTGACCTAAAACTTTCTGATGAAACTTTCGAAGAAAACTCCAAATAGGTAGGGCAAGACGGGCTAAGCAGCAATATAGGATAAACAAAAAGAGTATAGAAAGGTGTAAGGGATGAAAAATCGTTGGTCATCGGAGGAGCTTTTGGGGCGAGTTGAGGCAGATTTACTGTTTGAGAAGCAGCACTGGTTACTCTTGGTTTGTGCGGTTCTGGTAGGCTGTACTGGTCTGAACCTGAACGTTATTCCTATGATTTTGGGAGCCAAATTATTATCGCCCTTGATGCCGGCTATTGTCGGGCTGGCCTTTGGAGCTTCGTTTGTAGATTTTTCCTTGGTCAAACGGTCACTGAGGATTTTGTTTTTGCAGATTGTAGCAGCTTTGCTGTTGGCCACTCTTTATTTTTGGTGGACGCCCCTGCAAGCAGCTGGGGTAGAGTTACAGGGGCAGACGAGTTCAACGCTTTGGAATGTCTTGATTGCTTTTATCGGAGGATTGGTCGGAGCTGTTGGCTTGCGTCGTAAGGAAGTCCATCATCTGGCTGCGGGGGTGGCATTGGCTACCTCCCTAGTTCCGCCTCTTTGTGCAGCGGGTTATGGGATTGCTCATGCGGATATGACTTTTGTCCTAGGGGCGCTCTACTTGTTTGCAATCAATGTTTTTTTCATCTTGCTGGCTCATTACTTGGTTTCCTATTTAGTAGGAGATGCCGAGAGGAAGAGTCTTAATGAGGTGCTGGTGGCTACACTGCTCCTGAGTGTGAGTCTTTTGTTAACCTTTCCAGCCAAGACGGCAGCGGATAAATTAGTTTTTGAGGAGCAGTTGCGGGATTTTGTGGCGCAGGAATTTTCCCAATATGCGATTGTCAGTCAGACCTATGATGCACAAAAGCAGGAGTTGCGACTCAGGATCGCCGGGCGAGAGCTAAGTTCTTCTGAATTGCTGGCTATAGAAGGTCACAAAGACGATTATGGGCTGGAGCGGGTTCAGTTAGTGGTGGAGCAGATGCTCACTACTGTAGCAGTTAAGGAGGATGAGTCATGAAGGTTCGAAAAATTGGGATTGTCAGTCTCTCGAGTGGAATGCTTGGGGAGGCCTTTGTAGCGCATGAGCGAGAGCTTGGTTTACGACGACTGCAAGAGTTGGGGCTGGAGGTTGTTTACTTGCCCAATGCGCTCAAGGGATTAGACTATTTAGACCAACATCCGGAAGCGCGTGCCCAGGACTTGCTAGCTGCCTTTTCCGACCCGTCTCTGGATCTGATTCTCTGTGCCATTGGCGGTTTGGACAGCTACCGCCTGCTGCCCGCCCTGTTTGCGGAGCAGCAGCTCGAGCAGGCGTTGACGCCTAAGATCTTCCTAGGCTTTTCGGATACCACCATCAATCACCTGATGCTGCAGAAGCTGGGCTTGCCCAGCTTCTACGGCCAGGCCTTTCTTCCAGATATTTGCGAATTAGCTCCAGAAATGCTTCCTTACACCCGTTCCTATTTTGAAACTTTGGTGCAAACGGGAAAAATTGAGGAGATCCGCCCAAGTTCACTTTGGTATCAAGAAAGGACTGATTTCAGCCTCGCTGGTTTGGGGCAATCCATGCCCTCCTATCCCAATCAAGGTTTCCTCCACTTGCAGGGACCAGCCACCTTTAAGGGTCCGATTCTGGGCGGCTGCCTCGAATCTCTGTATGAAATCTTAGCAGGAGATCGGTTTCCAGATCAAGCCCAGCTCTGCCAAGACCACCAACTTTTTCCTAGCCTGGAGGATTGGTCGGGGAAAATCCTCCTTCTTGAAACCAGCGAGGAAAAGGCCAATCCAGCAAAATTTGCTCGGATGCTTAGCCGCCTGAAGGACTATGGTCTGTTTGAAGTCGTTAGTGGCCTACTTTTTGGGAAACCCCAGGACCAGGTCTACATGGAGGACTACCATCGGATTCTAGTAGAGGTGCTTGACCAGCCAGACCTCCCAATCCTAGCCAATATCAATGTCGGTCATGCCACTCCTCGTTGCATTGTCCCCTTGGGCATTCCCGCCCAGGTCGATGCTGAGGAACAGGTGATTCGTTTTGACTATACTTAAAAAGACCTCCAATCAGGTCCTTATGGATCTTGATTGGAGGTCTTTTGGGTTATTAGGATTTATCCTCATCGGGGGTTAAAACCATGGGGATAATAATCGGTTCACGTTCAGTGTTTTCATAGAGGAAGGGCCGTAGGGCGTTAACAATCGCTCCATTAACGGATTGGATGCTGGCCTCTTTGTTTTTCAAGGCGATGCGAATAGCGTTGAACAGAATCCGCTGGCTTTGACGAATCAGATCACCAGATTCCCGCATGTAGATAAAGCCGCGGCTGAGGATGTCTGGTCCTGCGAGAATCATCTTGCTCTTGAAATCAACAGTTGCGACGGCTAGGACGACCCCATCTTGAGATAGGTCTTTGCGGTCGCGGAGAACAGCTGCCCCGATTTCACCAATGCGGTTTCCATCGACGTAGATGTCCTGGGCATTAAAATGTCCTGCGATGCGGGCTGAATCCGCTGTTAGGGCGAGGACATCACCGTTTTTCATGATGAAAACATTATCCTTTTCGACACCAGTGTCAATGGCTAGCTGGGCATGGATTTTTTGCATACGGTACTCACCATGCACGGGCATAAAGTATTTTGGCTTGATCAGGCGTAGCATAAGCTTTTGCTCCTGCTGGCCGCCGTGTCCGGAGGTATGGATATTGTTAATTTTTCCATGAACAACATCAACACCGGCTTCAATAATTTTATTAATCAATTTATTGACGCTGGTTGTATTTCCAGGAATTGGGCTGGATGAGAAGATAACGGTGTCTCCGGGTTGGAGTTGTACTTGGCGGTGGGTTCCGTTGGCAATGCGGGAGAGGGCGGCCATGGACTCACCTTGGCTACCGGTACACATAATAAGAACCTCATGGGCTGCATATTCCTTGATCTCATTTGGTTCAATAAAGGTGCCTTTAGGAACCTTGATATAGCCAAGTTCAATCCCGTTAGCAATGGCTTTCTCCATGGAACGACCGAAAACGACAATCTTGCGACCGGTCTTGACAGCAGCTTCAGCTGCTTGTTGGAGACGGAAAATATTGGAAGCAAAGGAGGCGAAGATAATCCGGCCTTCAATGTTCTCAATAATTTTCATGATGGATTGACCGACTACTTTTTCGGAATTGGTAAAGGTTGGGATCTCCGCATTGGTCGAGTCAGATAATAGGACCAAAACGCCAGATTCGCCAATCGCCGCCATCCGGTGGAGGTCAGCAGGTTCCCCGACTGGGGTGAAGTCAAACTTAAAGTCCCCGGTACAGACAATCTTCCCTTGAGGAGTATGGATAACAATCCCTAGGGGCTCTGGAATCGAGTGGGTGGTGCGGAAGAAGGTGGCTTTGAGGTGTTTGAAGGGCAGCTCACTGTTGTGGTTGATTTCAAACAGTTTAGCATCCCGCAAGAGTCCGTGCTCTTCTAGCTTTCCACGGATGAGGGCCAAGGCTAAGGGTCCAGCATAAATAGGAATATTGGCTTGTTTGAGCAGGAAGGGGATGCCGCCAATATGGTCTTCGTGACCATGGGTAATGAGCAGTCCCTTCACACGGTCGATATTGTCGACGATATAGGAATAGTCGGGAATGACATAATCAATTCCCAAAAGATCATCTTCTGGGAATTTGATGCCGGCATCCACGATCAGGATTTCATCCTGGTATTCAATCCCATAGGTATTTTTTCCGATCTCACCGAGACCACCGATGGCGAAAACCCCAACCTCCTCTTTTTTTAGTTGGTAGCTCATGATGGGAACTCCGTTAATGCGAAGTTCGCGTTTTCCTTCTCATAAGCCAAGTGATTTTCGGACAAGGCTTCGATTAATTCGATGTTGTAGTTGGTGTTGTTTTCAACCAGCTGACGAGCCTGGATGCGACCTTCTAATTCAGTTTGAGCATCAATCTCGAGGTAGAGGGAACGTGTTGTTTCACGACGTGGGCTCCGGTCTTTTGTTTCTTGATAATAAACTTTAAAAATCATAAAATTCCTTTCTAGTTATTGCGCATATTCATGAGAAAAGGAAGGAGGGGGACTTTGATAAATCCGGCTCCTTCCTCTTTATACTCTTTCTCTTTTTGAATTGGAAGTAGTATTAGAATCGCTAAATTTTCTTTCGTTGCAATAATGCTGATTATATCATAAAATAAAAGGGATAATCAAGTAAGGACAGTAGAATCAGATGAAAGTTTTATCCTTAGACACCTCCAATCAGGCCTTATCCGTTGCTCTTCTAGAAGAGGGGAAAATGGTCGGGCAAGTGACCCTGGCCTTGAAGAAAAATCACAGCATCACCTTGATGCCCACCATCGATTATCTCTGCCAAGCCTGTGACTGGAAACCGACGGATTTGGAGCGGATTTATGTGGCCTATGGACCTGGGTCTTATACCGGGGTACGGATTGCCGTAACCACTGCCAAGGTTCTGGCCCAGACCCTGGGAGCAGAACTGGTGGCTGTTTCCAGTCTGCGGTCCTTGGTACCAGCTGATGTGACGGGTCCTGTTGTAGCCTTGATGGACGCTCGTCGCCAGCACGTGTATGCGGGTTTTTACCAGGATGGGGAAGTTTTGCAGCCAGAAGGTTACTATGCCTTGGACAAGGTTTTGGAATTGATGGCCGATCAAGCTTCGGTGACCTTTGTGGGGGAAGTGGCGGCTTTTGAAGCTACGATCCTGGAAGCCTTGCCGCAAGCTCAAATCTTGCCGACCTTGCCGGATGCCCTTGTGCTGGCTCAGATGTCCAAGGAGTTGCCAGTGGAGCCTCATGCTCTGGTTCCCAACTACCTCAAGCGGGTGGAGGCAGAGGAGCAATGGTTGATGAAGCAGGACTCGGTTGATGCCGGAGAGTCCTATATTCAGCGTGTATGAGTCCCTTAACCAGTCAAGAGGTCTATAGCTTTCTGAGTCAGGTCTATCCCAGTGGCTCCCCTTGGACGGAGGCTATGATTACCCGTGATTTGGAGCGGGAGGATACCCATTTTTGGACGGTTTATCAGGGGGCGGTGCTGGCAGCCCTTTGTGTCGTCCAAGACTTGGCTGGGGAGCAGGAGATTTTGCAGCTAGGAGTCTTGCCGGCCTATCGAGGTCAGGGCTTGGCGCGTGATCTGTTGTTGTCGCTCCCCGGTGGAGAGCCCTATTTTTTAGAAGTAAGAGAATCGAATCAGGCTGCTCGCAAACTCTATGAATCGATTGGATTTGTGGAGTTGGGACGGCGGCCCAATTATTATCAGAATCCCAAGGAGGATGCTGTTTTAATGAAGGGAGACTTGCATGGACGAGAAGATCATTCTGGCCTTTGAGACATCTTGTGATGAGACCAGTGTTGCAGTTTTGAAGAAGGGGCAGCTGGCCTCGAATGTAATTGCTAGCCAGATTGAGAGTCACAAGCGGTTTGGTGGTGTAGTGCCCGAGGTGGCCAGTCGCCATCATGTGGAAGTGATTACGGCCTGTATCGAGGAGGCCTTGCAGAAGGCTGAAGTTAAGGCTGGGGACGTTGATGCTGTTGCGGTGACTTATGGACCAGGCCTAGTCGGAGCTCTTCTAGTTGGCCTGTCAGCCGCCAAAGCCTTTGCCTGGTCCCACAATCTCCCCTTGATTCCCGTTAACCACATGGCGGGCCACCTGATGGCAGCTCAGGACCAGGCGGAGCTCAAGTTTCCGCTGATGGCTCTACTGGTCAGTGGTGGCCACACCGAGCTGGTGTATGTCAAGGAGCCGGGCGATTACCGCATCGTCGGTGAAACCCGAGACGATGCAGTCGGCGAAGCCTATGACAAAGTTGGCCGTGTCATGGGGCTGACCTATCCCGCTGGTCGTGAGCTTGACCAATTGGCCCATCAAGGACAGGATGTCTACAATTTTCCTAGAGCCATGCTGGGGGAGGACAATCTTGAGTTTTCCTTCTCAGGCCTAAAATCAGCCTTTATCAATCTCCATCACAATGCCCAACAAAAAGAAGAAGAGCTGAATCAGGCAGATTTAGCGACCTCTTTCCAAACGGCTGTACTCGATATCCTTCTTGGGAAAACCAAGAAAGCCCTAGAGCGCTACCCCGTTGAGATGTTGGTCGTTGCAGGTGGTGTCGCAGCCAATCAAGGCCTCCGCCAACGCCTGGCCGAGGAGATTACAGACATCCCCGTCGTGATCCCTCCCCTACGCCTCTGTGGCGACAATGCTGGCATGATTGCCTATGCCAGTGTCAGCGAGTGGAACAAAAACAACCTGGCAGGCTTGGACCTCAATGCCAAGCCTAGTTTAGCCTTTCCAAGTATGGATGACCTCTAAGGTCCTCGAATAAACAAAGGGCTCGTTTCCTAGATTTCGGAAACGAGCCCTTTTTGCTGGTCTAAGAGAGGATTAGTCGTAAGAGATGGAAGAGCCAGCTACCCAGCCGGAGGCGAGGGCGCTGGTGATGTTGAATCCACCTGTGTGGGCGTTGATATCCATAACCTCGCCGGCAAAATGGAGGCCAGGGACCAATTTGCTTTCCAGGGTTTTGGGGTTGATTTCCTTCAAGTCCACACCACCCTTGGTCACAAAGGATTTGGCTAGGGACATTTTTCCGGTGACAGGAATCTGGAGGCCCTTAACCGTGGTTAAGAGCTGTTCCAAGTCTGTTTTGGAGATTTGCTTGATTGGTAGGTCGGCCAAGTCTTTCAGGAGAAAGAGGGCCAGCCGCTCGGGGAGGAACCCTTTAAAGACCGTTTTAGCCTGCTTGTCGCGGTTGGATTCCAGCAGTTTAGCCAAGTCTGCCTGGGAATGATCCGGTAGCAGGTCCAGCTCCAGTCTTTCGCCGCCCTTAATAAAGGAGGACATCCGGAGAGCTGCGGGACCAGATAGCCCAAAGTGGGTAAAGAGCAGGTCATGGCGAATCTCGCGTTTGCCTAGCTTTAGGGTCACCTCGTCCAAGGAAATTCCCTGAAGTTCCTTATGAGGGAAGTCGGTGAGGATTGGACTTTCGGCAGCTTCCAGGTCCGTAATGTGGTGGTGAAAGTGCCGGGCAATCTCATGGCCAAAGCCAGTGGAGCCTGTTGACGGATAAGATTTGCCCCCGGTTGTGACAATCAAACGCTGGCAGGTCCACTCCTGGTCGGCAGACCTCAGGTGGAAGTAGTCGTCCTTTTTCTTGACCGCCACAATTTCCGTCTGGGTCAGAATGCTGGCCCCCAGTGTTTTGATTTTTTTCTCCAAGGCCTCAATGATGGTCCGCGACTTATCGCTTTTAGGAAAGACTCGCCCATGATCCTCGACCTTTAAGGCCACTCCCTCTTCTTCAAAAAAACGAATAATGTCGTGGTTGTCAAATTGGGAAAAGACGCTGTACAAAAAACGGCCATTGCCAGGAATGTTGGCGATAAGATCGTCTAAGGTCCCGTTATTGGTCACATTGCAGCGGCCGCCGCCAGTCCCAGCCAGCTTTTTACCCAGCCGCCGGTTCTTCTCAATCAGGAGGGTCTGCTGCCCATAATAGGCACTGGCAATTGTAGCCATCATGCCAGCAGGCCCACCACCTAATACAATAGTTTCAAAATGCTTCATACTGCCATTGTATCATAGGTCTCCAGAAACTTCAGATTATTTGACAGTCTAGGAGTGATGTGTTAAGATTTAGATACCAAAAAAGAAAAAGTAAAAGTACAATGAGGGTATTATGGCAATTGAGAAAACAGTACGGGAAATTGCTGAAATTGTAGGGGTCACTCGTCAAGCCGTCAATGATCGTATTAAAACTCTCCCACCTGAGGATTTATCCAAGAATGAGAAAGGAGTGACGGTTGTTACCAGGAGTGGCTTAATCAAGCTAGAAAATCACTACAAAACATCCATCTTCGAAGACGAGCCAATCAGCGAAGATGCCAAGGAAAAAGAAATCCTACAAATCTTGGTAGACGAGAAAAACGAAGAGATTACACGCCAGGAGAAGGAAATCGAACGCTTGCATGAGCAACTCAAATCCAAGGACCAACAACTCCGCACCAAGGATGACCAGATTGCCGAGAAAGACAAGCAACTCGATCAGCAACAACAACTGACCCTGATGGCCATGAATGACAAGGATAGCTTGAAACTAGAGCTAGATGCCGCGAAAAAGCAGGTAGAAGAACAGACCCATAAGGGTTTTTGGGCACGATTATTTGGACAATAAGAAAAATGAGGTTAGAAACATACTGAACCTCATTTTTTGGTGCTTTTTAGAAACAGACCTTTTTATTACTGTGATAGCTCGTCTTGCCGTACTTCAGTACTGTCTGCGACTTGTTGCCTCGTACTAAGAGCAAACTAAAAGACTATAAAAATCATGTTTGTGTCGACTCCAAATCAAAGCTAATCAAAAATTTCAGAGTGACAGCAGCTAATAAAAGGCAGTACTTTCCGAGGTATTGGTTTGAAAGAATAGACAAACTAAAAGCTTGTATCGGGTTGAAACTGGATATGAAGTCTAAAAGTAGATCCCTGCCCTTCTTGGCTGTTTACTAGGATATTTCCCCCTAGTTGTTGGGCTAGTTCCTGGACAATGTAGAGGCCTAAGCCGTGCCCGCCTGTGTTGGGATTCCGAGAATTTTCTAGGCGGTAGAAGCGTTTGAAGATATGGGGTATTTCCTCGGTTGGAATTCCTGCTCCTTGATCGGTAATGGCAATTGTTAGGTGATCGAGGGTGGCCTCTCCTTCAATAGTGAGGGGAGATCCTGGAGGAGAGTATTTGAGGGCATTTTGTATTAGATTGTCTAAAATTCGATAGAGTTTCTGAGGGTGGCTCTGAATGGAAGCGGACTCAGGTGTAACTTGAATCCGAACGTCTCGACTTTCTTGTTCTATTTGCAATCGGTGCTCGGCTAAAACATCCAAAATCAGTTTATCCAAATAGACTGTTTCTGCTTGCCTAGGCTGATGTTGAAATGCTTCGACCTCGAAGGATAGATCGTCTAATTTTTCAACTAAGTGATTCAAACGCTTGGTTTGTTGAAGCATGGTTTGGAGGTAGTGAAGAATCTCATCTTCTTGGATAATTCCATCGAAAATCCCCTCGATACTGGCTTGAATGGAGGTAATAGGTGTTTTGATATCGTGCGCTAGTTGAGCAATCATGACAGCTTTTTCCTGCTCGCTTTCTTGTAAATCTTGGGCCATCGTGTTGAAGCTGTCCCCCAATTGTTGGAATTCCAAAGGAGCAGTAATGTTGACTTCTTTTTGGAAGTGGCCTGTGGAAAGAGTCTGCATTTTTTCAATAAGAAGTTGGAGTGAGGAGAGGACTTTCTGGCTAATAAGAAGACTGGGAATCAGACCTAGTAGGCTAGCTAAGGCGACAATGCCCATGATAAAGCCGATTTCTTTTTGATCAATGAGCATATAGCTAATTCCCGTAAATACGCCTAGGAGGGTAATGATAAGGGTAATGAGGGGGCCAATTAGTAAATACATTTTTAAACGCATGCTAGTCCTCCAATTTGTAGCCTAATCCCCAAACGGTAGTGATTTTTGGAGTCAATGGGGTACTGTATTTAGCTAAATCTTGTCTGAGAGCGTGGATATGGACATTGAGTGTATTGGTATCTTGGAGATAGTCTTCATCCCAGATTTTTTCATAGAGTTCAGACTTGGAAAAGACTCGTTGCTTTTGACTAGCCAAAAGCCATAGAAGGTTAAATGCCTTATTGGTCAAGTCTAGGCTATGTTGGTTAACCTGGGCTTCACGTCTGGTGTGGTTGAGCATTAAGTCCCCGATTTGAATGCTGTCTGAAGGATCTGTTTTGCCATAAATCCGCTTTAGGATATTGGTAACTCGTAAGACGAGCTCTCGTGGACTAAAGGGCTTGGTGATGAAGTCGTCTGCCCCAATACTAAGCGAGTAGATTTTATCCATTTCGGCCATTTTAGCTGTGATAAAAAGAAAGCCTTGATCTTCTTTGTCCTGCAACACTTCAGAAATAAAATCATACCCATCCATTTCGGGCATCATGATGTCGCTAATAATGAGATCGATTGGATGCTGCCGATAAAGTTTGAGTGCTTCCTGTCCGTTGTTGGCTGTGTGAACCTGATAGCCTGCTTGTATGAGGTAGCGCCGATTAATGTCGATAATCTGAGGTTCATCGTCGACCAAGAGGATTGTGTAGTTCATGAGGATCCTTTCTAGAGTGTCGGGAAATAAATATTGAAAAAGTGCTATACTTATTTTTAGTATAACACTTTTCGATATCATTCTTGAAAGGCAGCTTTTCTCTAAGATTAGTCTTCTTTTTTAGGATGTTTCATCAGTCCTAGGCCTGCAAAAAGGCTTAAAAGTCCCATGAGTCCCAGAGTAGCCGATTCTTTGTGTCCCGTTTCTGGTAGTTTTTTTACCTTAGAAGAGGTCATGGATTTCATGGGCATAGGATGGTCCATAGACATAGACATGGAAGTTGCGGCTTGCTTCATCATCGGAGCTCCCTTGTCCATTTTCATTTGTTCCATCTTACTCTGATTCATTCGATCCATTTGTGGTTTATCGGACATATCCATTTTTTCCTTGGCTGCCAAGGAAAGCTGGACTTCTTTTTGAGCTAAGACTAGATTCATGTCGCTCTTTCCATCTGTGGATCCGTACAGGACAATGGTTCCACTGACCATATTTGTTTGATTTTTTTGGAGAAAAGCAAGAAGGTCTTTCCCCATCAACCCTTTACCGGCTCCAGATAAGGCAAAGGTATAGAAATATTTTCCAGTCGGTAAGTTGTGGGCGATGGTTAAGGTCGGATGCATAGCAGATCCATTGTGAGACCACGGTGCCTTGTCAGCTGCTTTAAGAAGAAGGCGTGTCAGCATCCCATCGCCTCCAAAGGCTTCAAGAGGGATTACCTGGTTTACTCCAGCTAAGAAAGGTCCATCGACATTTGCGTGTTCCAGATAGTCGTGTGGTAGCTGGACGTGCTCTTTCGTATTGTTTTGGAGAAACTTACGGAAATCGTCTGGAGTGAGAACAGGATGGAAGCTGAGTTGAACCTGTTGACTGGCAATGATGTTGCTCAAGTCAGCCATTCCGTTGGTGGAACCATAGACGGTCACACGACCTTGGTAGTTTCTATTTGGGTTCATTTGGAGCTCTTTCAGCAGCTCAGCTCCCATTTTATTTTTGACTTCCCCCTCTAAATCAAAGGAGTAAAAATAGTGATTAGCTGCCAGCTTATTGACAGGAGCCAGTGCAGGGTGCATAGCAATCCCATTATCAGACCAAGGAGCGGCGTCTGAGGACTGCAGTAAAAGTCGCGTTAACATGCCGTCGCCACCGAAGGCCTCATAAGGAATAACTTGGTTGACACCTGCTGTAAAGGGACCGGGATGCTTGGCTGCTTTGAGGTAGGTCTCTGGTACTGAGACTTCTTGCTTGATAGCCGACGTAACAGAGGTGGCCACCTCAGACTCACTAGCCCTATCGGTTACAGGAGGATTGTTTAGAGGCATGGTAACTTCTGTTTCAACAGGAACTTTCGGTTGAACTGCGGAGGAAACGCTCTGGTCAGCCATAGGCTCTTCAAAATGAGCTGAAGCGACTTCTTGTTTTTCAGTAGACTGGCTAATGGTTTCCATTCCAGGAGTTAGTTCATCCGCTTGTACTTGAGGAGCTTGTCCTAATAGAAAAAAAGCGCCATTGGCAACGACGACCGACACCAATCCAACTTTAGCACGACGGAGAGACCAGGTTTTAAAGTCCTTTTTACTTGCTTGAGACATAGATTATGTACCTCTTTTCTTTTAATTCTATAGTTAGTATAGAATACTTGTCTTAAGCAATTGTAAGCTCTTTCTTAAATAATTCTTAATTGTTGCGTCTTTTTCCAAAATAAAAATAGGTTGGGCTTAAGTTCCAACCTATTTGTTTTGGGAAGCTATAATTTTTTACGTTTGCGTTTTGTAAGCAGGCTTCCTGTTCTGTTGCTCCAGGATTAAAACGGTAACTTCCCGGCAAGGGCTCCCATGGTTTTTTGGGTTTCCTGGTCGATTTTTTCGAGAGCTTTATTGACGGCTTGAGCTGTCATGTCTGCAAGAGTTTCGAGGTCGTCTGGATCGACAACGGCAGGGTTGAAAGTGATAGCTTTCACCTTACGGTCTCCGGAGAGGGTGGCTGTGACCAAGTCTTGGGCAGAAGCACCGGTGAAGTCTTTAGCGGCTAGCTCAGCTTGTTTTTTCTCCATGTCTTTCTGCATTTTTTGAGCTTGCTTCATAATATTTTGCATATTCATCATAAGATTTTTAAGATTCCTTTCTGATTAAGGGACTTCCCTTGGGGTGTTGAAAGTGTCTGTTAAGCTTCGATTGACTCAGAGGAAGCTTTTCATCACTTTTTCAATTATAGCACGATTTTAGGTCTAGTGATAGAATGACTGTGCTTCCAATTTCCCAAAAAACTGCCCAAGGACCAGTCAACTCTTTTGGACTACGAGTAAGTTGGTTGGTCTTTTGTCTAGTGATGGGAATTCGGATTAAAAAAAGTAAGGGATTTCACCTCTTCGATGCTTAGAATTTGTTAAAAAAGCAGTATAATAAGAATAAGGAATAAATCGCCGTTTGAGCGATCAAATAGGATCGAAAATTTCCGAGCTAATCCTTTGTGATTCTTTGAACATTTGAGTAAAATAGAAGTAAAGTAAGAAAGGATACGACTATGTCAAAGAAAAAAGTTGTTATTGTTGGGGCCTCTCACGGGGGTCATGAATCCGCTATCCGTATTTTGGATAAGTATGAAAATGTAGATGTAACCATCTATGAAGCAGGGGACTTTGTTTCCTTCATGTCTTGTGGAATGGAGCTTTTCCTAGAAGGAAAAACAATCGGTCAAGACTACGTGCGGAACTTCTCACCTGAAGAATTGGAAAGCCGTGGCGGACGTGTGGTCAATAACCATCAAGTGACAGCCATTCAGCCAGAAGCAAAAACCATTACAGTGAAAAACTTGGTGGCAGGTGCTGAAGAAACAGTGGCTTATGACAAATTGATCCTTAGCGTTGGAGTTGAATCCATTGAGTTGAACTTGCCTGGTAAGGATTTGGAAAACATCTACTTGATGCACGGTTACGACTGGGCAAGCAAGATCAATGCGGCACAGCAAGATGACAGCATCCAAAATGTAGTAGTAATCGGTTCTGGTTATATCGGAGTTGAAGCGACACAAGTCTTCACCAAGGCTGGTAAATCTGTAACCCTTATCGATATGCTAGAGCGTCCATTGGGTAACTACCTCAATGCAGAGTCTACAGAGATTTTGGAACAAGCCTTTGTGAATGCTGGAGTAAACTTGCACATGGGTGCAAGTGTGGAAGCCTTCTTGGGTGAAGGACGTGTGCAGGCTGTGAAGACTGATAAGGCTGAAATCCCAGCTGATCTTGTTATTGTGGCTGTTGGGGTTTACCCAAATACAGCTTGGTTGCAAGGTCTTGTAGCTTTGGATGAGCGTGGCTACATCAAGACAGACGCTTACTTGCGGACAAATGTTAAAGATGTGTATGCGGTTGGAGATGCAACCTTGCAACCATCAATTCCTGCGAATCAGTCCTTGCCGATTGCGCTTGCGACAACTGCTCGTCGTTCAGCCTTTTACCTAGCAAGTACCTTGTTTGATGAGCAACCTGCGCGTGCTTACAAGGGAGTTGTTGGTTCTTCTGCTTTGGGAATCTTCGGCTACCAGTTCGCGACTTCAGGTTTGAACCAGTACACTGCGGGTCGTATCGGTTTGGACTTTGAAACAAGTTTCTATGCGGATCGTGTTCGTCCAGCCTACATTCCTGAAAGTGACAACCCAGAAGTCTTTGTGAGCTTGACCTTCCATCCACAAACTCATCAAATCCTTGGTGGTTCTGTTCTATCTCAAGCGGATGTGACAGCTCAAGGAAATGTTTTGTCTCTGGCGATTGCACAGAAATTGACCTTGGAAGATTTGGCAGAAGCTGATTTCTTCTTCCAACCTGGCTTTGACCGTCAATGGAGCTTGTTGAACCTCGCTGCTCAAGATGCTTTGGGCTATAGCCGCTTTTAATTTACCGCCAGTTAGGGAGTTCCCTAGCTGTTTTTTTTAACTTTGAGAAAAACTTTACATTTATGGGGAGTCTTGTTATAATCATCAAGTATTAAAAAATGAAAAAAGGAGATACAGTACAATGGATGTAACTTGGGGTGTAAAGTACCTTACTGAGTTTATTGCAACAGCCTTTCTACTTGTTTTGGGAAACGGTGCCGTTGCTAACGTTGATTTGAAAGGAACCAAAGGAAACAGTTCTGGTTGGGTTGTGATTGCTTTGGGCTATGGTTTGGCGGTTATGATGCCAGCGATGATGTTTGGAAATGTTTCTGGAAACCACATCAATCCTGCTTTCACACTTGGTCTTGCAGTGAGTGGTCTATTCCCATGGGCTCACGTAGCACCATACATCTTGGCTCAAGTACTTGGAGCGATGTTTGGTCAGTTGTTGGTGGTTGTAGCCTACAATCCTTACTTCAAGAAAACAACGAATCCAAATGCCGTTCTTGGTTCTTTCTCAACCATTTCAGCTTTGGATGATGGCACAAAAGAATCTCAAAAAGCTTCCATGATTAATGGTTTTGTGAATGAGTTTGTTGGATCCTTTGTTCTTTTCTTCGGTGCTTTGGCGCTTACAAAGAATTTCTTTGGTGCCGAGTTGGTTGGTAAGCTAGTGGATAGTGGTTTTGACCAAACAATGGCTGAAACAGCCGCAAGTCCTTATACAGCTGGCAGCTTGGCAGTGGCTCACATTGCCATTGGATTCCTTGTAATGGCTTTGGTTGCTGCGCTTGGAGGTCCTACTGGTCCAGCCTTGAACCCAGCTCGTGATTTGGGTCCACGTATCTTGCACTTCCTCTTACCAACAAGTGTTCTTGGTGAAGCCAAAAAAGACTCCAAATGGTGGTATGCATGGGTACCAGTGGTAGCGCCAATCGTGGCATCTATTGTTGCCGTTGCTGTATTCAAAATGATTTATCTATAAGACGATAAGGCTGTGTGGATTTGCTTCCCACAGCTTTTTGTCTGCCTTTTTATAGTATTGCTTGTCTTTTTCTTATTTTTCTTTTAAAATAACAAGAGTTATTGTGGAGGAAATGATGAGTAAAGATAGGCTTGTACCCGTACTAAAAACAAATAATCGTCGTTTAAATTTTGACTTTTATGTGGAACAAATTGGCTTCACGGTCTTGTTAGAAGACGCCGGAGTTGTTAGCTTAGGGGATGCGCAAAAAGCGCTCTGTCTAGAAATCGAAGAGTTACCTGCCAACCGAGCTTTCCAGCCGCAAGGGAAGAAGAAGCTGGATCTTATGGTTTTTCGTGTGAACAGCCCGGAATCGGTAGAAGCAGGTTTGGCTCGTGGTTTGCAATTCGATGCTCTGTATCAGGGACCAAAGGGCTGGGCTTATTTGGCGACCTCTCCTGAAGGGGATCGAGTGCTGGTTCACTCGGAAGAGTCGGTAGCTGCTCTCAATTTGGTTGATCCAGCTGACTACCCAGCTAGCTTTCAGGCGGGTCCCCTCAAACTGGATCAGGTGGAATTGGAAGAATTGCGTCTCCATGTTTCCGACAAAGAAGGCTCCAAGGCTCATTACCAACGGATTCAGTGGCCGGCAAATTTGGTCTTTACAGAGGCAGAAAGCGACTATCTACAAGCAGAAGCTGGGCAAGCCTGGGATCTGTTTCAACTGCGTCTTTTCCAGGTCGATTGGAACCTGGAGCAGCTACAAAAAAACTTGGAAGATCAGGAAGTTTTTGTTCCGAAGCGGGGTAACTTCCTCCTGGCAACCGATCCCTATAACCAACTAGAATGGTGGATTCAAGCCTATGCATAAGGTGTTAGCGGACAAGGTTCAGGAACAGTTGGACCAGCAGATTTATCCAGGTGCCAGTCTGGCGCTTTATCGGGAGGGCCAATGGCAGGAATTTTATGTTGGCTGGGCTGATCCAGATAGGGAGCTCGCAACCCAGCCGGGTCTGATTTATGATTTGGCTAGTGTCAGCAAGGTTCTAGGGGTTGGAACCCTAGTGCTCCAAGCCTTAAAAGAAGGTATCCTGGATTTAGAGGATCCTATCCAGAGCCAGCTGCCAGATTTTCGCCATGCCCATTTGCGAATTCTTGATCTCCTCACCCATACTTCGGGCCTAGACCCCTACATCCCCAATAGAGACAGCCTTGATCGGGCCGGTTTGACCCAGGCCATGCTACAGTTAGAGCTAGGCCCCGATAAGCGCTATCTCTATTCCGATGTCAATTACATTTTACTGGGCTTTTACCTGGAAGCTCTTTTTGGGAAAAGTTTAGAGGAGTTGATCACTGCCCGAATCTGTGGTCCGCTGAATCTAACCCACACCACCTATGGTCCTTGTCCAGGTGCTGTTCCAACTGTCCGAGGAACTCACACAGGCCAAGTCCATGATCCCAAGGCCCAGGTCTTGGGTTCTCATACAGGTAGTGCCGGTCTATTTTCAACCATCCCAGATCTTGAGCGTTACCTAGAGAGCCAGTTATTGGACCCCAGCGTGTATTTGGATCAAGTTCATGGCTCTGACCCAGCCAACCCCCGTAGTCTGGCCTGGCGCCGCGAAGGGGACTGGTTGGACCACACAGGCTATACCGGAACCTTCCTGCTCTTCAATCGTAAACGACAAGAGGCAGCGATTTTCCTAGCAAATCGAACCTATTGGCAAGATCAACGAGCCAAGTGGATTCAAGACCGAAACGAACTGATGGATTTGATTCGTCAAGGAAAGTTTTGAGCGTAAAGAGCGGCCGTCGGTCGCTCTTTTGTCACATTAGAAAACCCAGGCTGGATAATCCAACCTGGGGAGGAGGTGCTAATTAAGCTAAGGCGTCATCCATGGAAAGAACTTCGTGGAAGACCCGTTGGGTTAATTCTGTTTTTTGCTCAGGAGTGAGGTACTTGGTGTTAACACAGTAACCAGAGATACGGACGATGACATCTTCACCAGCCATGATCTTGTCATAGACATCAGAGAGATCCATAACATTCAAGTTGACGTGCTGACCACCATTTTCAAAGTAGGCATCGAGGATGGTTACCAAGTTGTCTACTTGCTCATCGCGGGTTTTACCAAGGGCACGTGGAGATACTTGAGTTGTGAGGGAGATTCCGTCATTTGCATGGGCAAATTCGAGTTTCGCCAAAGAGTTCAAGTTTTGGAGCCAGCCACCTTTTGATTTTGGAGATGGGTTAGCACCTGGAGAGAAGAACTCAAGTTCACTCGTGTTAACAGTGCCATCTTCGTTGAGGAAGACACCGCGGTGAACTGGTGAGTGACCTGTTTGTTTAGAGTAGGCAACGTTAGAAGTGATGGTCAAGAGGGAAACGGTAGCTTCCGCGTTCTTGTAAAGTTTGTGACTCGCAAGGCGGCTGTGGAAAGCTTCCAAGAGCCATTCTGCAATAGAGTCAACACGGTCATCATCTTCTCCGTAACGAGGGTAGTCACCAGTAGTTTCGTAATCGTAGATGTAGCCATCTTCATCACGAATTGGTTTTACAGTTGCGTATTTAATCGCAGATAGGGAGTCAACGGTGTTGGCAAATCCACAAATACCGAATCCCATGTTTGCTCCTTGGTGGGTTGGGAGGAAGGCCATTTGTGCTGCTTCGTAGTTGTATTTATCAGTCATGTAGTGGATAATATTGAGGGCATCCACATAGGTATCTGTGAGCCAGTCGAGGGATTCTTCGAAGTTGGCTTTAACCTTGTCAAAGTCAAGGATTTCATCACGGATTGGCTCGATGTCAAAGACCTTGTAGTCTTTATGAACGTCATCGAATCCACCATTTAGTCCAGTAAGGAGGGCTTTCAAGACGTTTACACGCGCTCCAAAGTATTGGATGTTGTGGCTTTGGTTTTCATTTTCTGGATCCAAAGGAGACACACAACAAGAAATACAGCTCATTTCACCGTAACCTTCTTTGGCCATAGTTGTTACCCCTTCATACTGGATAGAAGAGTGTTTGTGGCTCATATCCATACAGTAGCGACGGAAGCTATATGGCAATTGGTCTGTCCAAAGAACCGTCAAGTTTGGTTCTGGTGAGTTGCCGATGTTGTCCAAGGTGTTGAGGAAACGGTAGTCCATCTTAGTAACACGGTGGCGGCCATCTGCTCCCATACCAGCCATTGAAGTTGTGATGAAGGTTGGGTCTCCAGAGTAGAGTTGGTCGTAAGCCTTGGTCCGGGCAAATTTAACAGTCCGGAGTTTCAAAACAAAGTCATCAACAAACTCTTGGATTTCAGATTCTGTATAAGTACCACGCGCCAAGTCCCGCTCTGCATAGATATCAAGTACGATTGGAACACGGCCAAGTGACGTAGCGGCTCCGTTGATGACACGAGCTGCTGCCATGAAGGCAATGTTGGTCCATTGAATCGCTTCTTTGGTGTCCATGGCTGGGCGACGTACATCTACACCATACAAGTCACCAAGGGCTACAACATCTTTCAAAGCTTGATACTGGAGGTTCACTTCTTCACGGAGACGAATTGTTTCTTCGTCAATATCTGTAAGAGCGTTCCAGTCGTCTACTTTTTCAGCCATGAGGAAGTCTGCCCCGTAAAGTGCCAAACGGGCATAAACCCCGATAATCCGTCCACGAGAGTAGGCATCTGGTAGGCCTGTAACGGTGTGCGCGTGGCGGGCACGACGGATGTTTGTGGTGTAAGCACGGAAGATACCGTCGTTTACGGTTGTTGCGTATTTGGTAAAGATCTCATGCAAGTGTGGATCTGGCTCATAACCATTCTCACGCAGAGTTGTTTCCGCCATACGGATTCCTCCCTTAGGCATGAAGCTAAGGCGGAAGAGCTCAGAGTTTTGGAGACCGAAGATTAATTCGTTGTCTTTGTCGATGTAACCAGCAGGGATGTCTGCGATTGAAGCGACCCGGTCAGTATCCATTGGGAAGCGTGTTTCTTCGTAGCCAGCCTTGGTTTCTTCGATGATTTTCTTAATGTGGAGGGAGCGTTCAGTTGGTCCTGCTAGGAAGCTTTCATCGCCATCATAAGGTGTGTAGTTGGCCTGAACAAAGCGAGAGACACTGACTTTTTCCTTCCAATCAGTTCCTTTAAAGCCTTCCCAGGCTTTTGCAAAAATGTCTTGAGTGTCAACGGTTGTTTTAACGACCATTAAAGGTACCTCATTATCTTTCTAGTCTTACGACGCATAGAAAAACCAATCGATTGACCAAGACTTTGATGAGACAAGTTGCTTTGTAACTCGATCGATTTTTCAGGAAGTTCGAGAACTGTTATAATTACAATTAGATTATAACACAAAGTAATCGTTTTCAATACTAAAAATAGAAGCTGTAAGGGTTTTCTGATGTAATACAGTTTTTGTTGAAACAGAAATCTGTATTGATTCTGTTTTACTTCACCAAGGAGGTTAAGGGAATGCTCATTTTTCCACTTTTAGACGATCAGTCCCGCAAAATCATTCATATAGATATGGACGCGTTTTTCGCCGCCGTAGAAGAAAGGGATAATCCTGAACTAAGGGGGAAGCCTGTGGTGATTGCTCGTGATCCTCGGATTACCGGTGGTCGGGGTGTTGTCTCGACCGCTAATTATGTGGCTAGACGTTTTGGAATCCACTCAGCCATGAGTGCCAAGGAAGCCTATCAACTTTGTCCTCAAGCGGTATTTATTCAAGGAGATTATCGGAAATATCGAGAGATTGGGCTCCAAGTACGGGAGATTTTTCGGCGTTATACGGATTTGATTGAGCCTATGAGTATTGATGAGGCCTATTTGGATGTGACGGTGAATAAGGTTGGCTCCTCTTCTGCTGTGAAGGTGGCACGCTTGATTCAGGAAGATATTTGGCGGGAGCTGCGGCTGACCTGTTCGGCTGGGGTTTCTTACAATAAATTCTTGGCCAAGTTGGCTAGTGATTACCAAAAACCGCGTGGACTGACGGTCATCAAGCCTGGGGAAGCTTTGGAGTTTTTGGCGCCCTTAGCAATTGAGAAATTTCATGGGGTTGGCAAAAAGAGTGCGGAGCGCTTGCGGCAGATGGGGGTGGAAACCGGGGCAGATCTGTTAGAAATCTCTGAAACAGAGCTGATTGACCGCTTTGGGCGTTTTGGCTATGAGCTTTATCGTAGGGCTAGGGGTATTCATAATGGCCCAGTTAAACCCAACAGGGTTCGTAAATCCTATGGCAAAGAAAGAACCTACAGCCACTTTTTACGTCAGGCAGCAGATGTTCGCCAGGAGCTTCAAAGTCTGGCCCACAGTTTGGCTCTGAATCTGGAGCGCGAAGATATTCAGGGACGGACAGTTGTGTTAAAAATACGCTGGGAGGATTTCGAGACCCAAACCAAACGTGTTTCCTTAGACCGGCCTATATATAAGGAAGAGGACTTACTAGCAGCTGCCCTAGAACTCTATGAATTGACTGCGCAAAAGGACCTGGCCATCCGCCTGCTGGGGATTACCCTAACCAATTTGGGTAAGGAACAAGAAAGCGATTTACTGGAAGATAAAGAGGAAACCGCCTCGGAGGCGGACAACCCTGATTAAGAGGGGCTGTCACTGTCCGGGGCGGTTTTGTGGTTTCCGAAAAATTCAGTTAGATCGGCTTCTGTCAAGCCAATCAGGGGATCAATCTGCTCCCAGTTTTCCGCAGTGAGTTGGTACTGGAGCAAGTTTGGACCTTCTTCTTCCACAGTTTCCACAGACTTATCCACAGACTTGTGGATATCTTGTGGATAAGCTGTGGAAAACCTTGGGGAAAGATAGGTCTGGCGCTGGGTTCCTTCGTTTTCCACAGCATAGGTATAGGCTGTGGCTTGTCCTAAGAGAATCAGCTTACTTTTGGCACGGGTGATGGCGGTATAGAGGAGGTTGCGTTGCAACATCCGGTGGTTGGCCTGGGTTAGGGGGAGGATGACCACTGGGAATTCGCTTCCTTGGGACTTGTGGATGCTCATGGCATAAGCTAAACGAATTTTATACCATTCTTTGCGGGGGTAGTTGACTTCGCTACCGTCGAAGTCCATGCGGATTTCATCCTGGTCGCTATCGCTATAGCGGGCTGGAATTAACTCCGTGATGGTGCCGATATCGCCGTTAAAGACATTGGCTTGGGCATCGTTGACTAGGTGGATAACCTTGTCGCCCAAGCGGTAGTGCTGGTCGGTGGCCTCAAAACTTTGTTGGCCTTTTTTGGCAGGATTGAGCAGGTTTTGCATGAGCTGATTGATGGCATCAATGCCGGCAACACCCCGATACATGGGTGCTAAGACCTGGATATCTGGCGCTGCAATACCACTTCTCAGCGCTGCCCCCACAATTTTTTCAATCATTTCTGGAATATGTTCCGCTGAAGTTTCAAAGTAGGAGCGGTCGGCTTTTTTCTGGGGAAAATCAGCGGGTAGCCGCCCGTTTTTGATGTCATTGGCCAGGTGAACAATGGTTGAGTCTTCGCTTTGGCGGTAGATTTTTTCCAGATGGATTTTGGGGATGCTTTCCACTTCTTGCAAATCTGCCAAGACCTGTCCGGGGCTGACAGAAGGGAGCTGGTCGGCATCACCAACCAGAAGAATTTTTGTATGGCTGGCTAAATTTTGGAAGAGCTGGTTGGCCAACCAGGTGTCGACCATGGAAAACTCATCCACAATGATAAAGTCTGTATCCAAGGCTTCTTCCAGATGACTGACTTCATCATCGGCCACCATGCCCAAATGGCGGTGAATGGTAGCTGCAGGAAGGCCGGTTAATTCATTCATCCGCCGGGCAGCCCGACCGGTTGGGGCAGCTAGGAGGATGGGGATATCTTTGGCATCAAGGTTGATTTTGTGGAGCTTGGCGTAGACCGAAATAATCCCGTTTAAAACAGTTGTTTTCCCCGTTCCAGGGCCACCGCTGAGGATAAAAATCGGTTCCTGGCTGGCTTGGATGATGGCGTTTTTTTGAACTGTATCGTAGTGAATTCCCAGTTCTTCCTCGACCTCTGTGATCAGTTCTGCTAAGTGGTCCGTATCCGCTTCGGACTCCGCCTGATCTCGGGCTTCCAAGAGGCGGAGCAGGTGGTTAGCAATCCCTTCTTCGGCGAAGAAGAGTGAGTTGGTAAAAATCTTTGTGCCGATGTTCTGGATCTTGTCTTCTTCTAACAGGCTAGTCAATTCTCGGGCAATGATCTGGGGATCAATCGGTTCTTGCCGAGCTTCTTCCAGTAAGACCAAGGCATTTTCCAGTAGGAGAGTGGCTTCGATATAGGTATTGCCAGATTCTAGGCAATACTGGAAGAGGCTGTGGATAATCCCCGCTCGAAAGCGTTGGGGTGAGTTGGTTTCAATCCCCAGGCGTTCCGCCACCTGGTCGGCAATGACAAAGCCGACACCCCGGATATCCTCGACTAGTTGGTAGGGATTTTCCTGAATCACCGTCAGGGTTTCTTCTTGATAGGTATCATAAATTTCGAGGGCCAGGCGATTGGGAATGCCCAAATCGGCTAGGCGGGCCAAGGCCTGCTCCAGGCCATAATTGATTTTCAGCGTTTGAACCAGGGCCAGCCGATTGGCCTTGGATAGTCCCTTGATCTCTTCTAGCTTTTGGGGTTGGTTGAGGATCTCATCGATGGGATTGTCTGAGGAATAAATGTCTAAAATTCGTTTGGCAGTCTGTTTCCCAATCCCCTTAAATTGAGGCCCGGAAAAGAATTTGATTAACCCTTGTGGACTGGGCTTTTCTCGCTCATAGCGGCTGGTCACCACCTGTTCACCATAACGAGGGTGCTGAACCAGTTGGCCATAAAAGCGATAGGAGCCACCTTCTACAATAGTGGCAAAGGTACCGGTGACAATGATTTCAAAGCCAGCATAATCCGAATCGGTGTCTTCCAACTCCACGAGGAGAATCTTGTAAAAATTGCTTTGGTTTTCAAAAATAAGGCGGTCTACGCGACCTGAAAAGTAGTGTTCCATGTGCTTCCTTGTCATTTAAAGATAGTTGCAGAGGCTTTAATACTCTCTCTATTTTTCCTCACACGTCGTTAGCTTCGACCTAATGCTAGTTATGCCTGTGTCTCGCTGCCTAGTTTGAATTCAAAATAGTTTGAGTAATGATTTTAGATTGGAAGTAGTATAAAAAAGAGGCTGGAGTAAAAAATCCTGGCCTCATTGTGATCTGGAGAAGGGAGGGCTGCACTCGCAGCCCCATTCTCTTCAGTAGATTTATTCATGGAGTAGTTTGAAGCTATTTACGGGCCAAAAGCGTAAAACAACTTCGCCTGTAATTTGCTCGGCTTTGAAGGTTCCGACATCGCGACTATCTTTGGAGACAATCCGATCATCTCCCAGCAAATAGTATTCATTGTCTGGGACAGTCACCTTAAAGTCAGCTTGTCCTTCACGGTTAACGGTGAAGGCTGGTGAAGCTTGAGCCAGGCTCTGGAAGTATTTACTGTAGGAATAGGTGTTTTGTAGTTTGTCGGCTTTGAAGGCTGCCTTATAATCAGCTAGGTAAGCTTCATCGACTTCTTTCCCGTTGATGTAGAGGGTGTCTTGTTTGAATTCGACTTCGTCGCCAGGCATGCCGATCACCCGTTTGACAATCTTTTTCTCTTTGTCATTTTCGTCGTTTTCGGTCGCCACCACGATATCAAAGCGGTCAATCTGATTTTGGTTAAAGACAATTAGGTGTTGGCCTTCTGCAAGGGTTGGATCCATGGAATGGCCTTCTACTCGAACAGCCTGCCAGAAAATCAAGCGGGAAAGTACAATTCCCCCAAGTATGATGATAAAGAGGAGGGTGTCAAAAATCTGCCGTGTACGGCTGTGTTTTTTCTTCTGATTTTTAGCGATTCTGCTTGCCATAGTTGTCCTTTCTAGTCCTTAGTCTGTCAACAGTCTTCTAACAGACCTAGCTCTTCGTAGCTTTTGCAAGTAAAAACTATTGTATCATATTTTACCTCTTTTTCCCTTAGTGAACTGAGTTGAATCATTCCCGTTGCTTATTCTTTTTGAAAATAATGTCAGGATTCTGACTCCTCATCATCAATTTCATAAAAATGA
>NZ_JAOBSU010000020.1:0-19452 GCF_025447695.1 Streptococcus danieliae
AATGTTTAGGTCTTGAATTCCGAGTAATTTTTGAGTAACATAGTCCATATGAAGCAATTCCTATTCTGATGTTTTTTCCACTTATCAGTTTACTAGAAATTGCTTTTTTTTGCACTCTGAATTACAAAAAAAGTTGCATGGAGAGCAAGCTTTCCACACAACTTATTATAGAACCAATTATTATCTGGATTTAAATCCATCATAAATCCTTGAATATTTTGATAAGAATCTAGTTCTGAGTATTGAATCCAAATTTGAAGACTAATACCCAAAATGGGTTTCAAATCTTTATCAGAAATATCAGAAATTAACTTTACTTTTTCATAGATTTCTTTTCTATGAATTATGCTAATATCTTCCCAAGTTAAAGGATTACTAGAACCCCTATTGAATACCTTGTCTAACACAGATAAAACCGATGTTTTACCACAATTATTTTTACCAACAATCAAAGATAATTCACTCTTTAAATCTAAGGTAAAGTCCTTTAATAACCGATAGTTTTGCACATGAATTTTCTTTATTTCCATAATTATTTCCTTTCGAGAATATTTTCATATGTGTCAATAATTTTATGTAAACTCTAAAATAGAGTTCAAAAGCATTTGACAATTGGACAAGGAACTTGTAAGCGTTGTCCTGTTGAGCCTGATTGGACCGTAAGAGAAATAAGATTGCTATCAAGACCTTGAAAGCAGTATATCGTTCCACTAGCTTTCATCCTAAAAAAATATTAGACAAATTGGTAATAAGTAATGGACATATTTTTTTACCTTTGCCACCCTATTCTCCAGAATTAAATCCCATTGAGAAAAGTTGGGCCAATTTAAAGAAAGCGGTGGCAGAGTATCTCAGAGAGGGAAAATCTATGACAGATATTATCGCATACTATTTTGAAGTCAAATGACTACAAGAAATTTCTTTGGTAACTTGTAGCCCAAACATTTTTTAAGATAGTTGTTTCTTTAGTCCCTTTTAGTAACCATCTGCGTATGAATCTGTTATGATTTTCATTCGTTCCTCTTTCCCAAGATGAATAGGGAGGTGTATGGTAGATATGTTCTTCTGGAAACACTACCGACAACTGATAGAACTCACCACAGTTATCCGATGTAATAGATAGAATTTGGTGCTCTTTTAAAATTTGCTTGAGGACCTGATTTACAGATTGAGCGGTCTTATCCGGAATTAGTCTTACGATTTGATGACGACTTCGCCGATCCGTCATTACCAATAGGCATTTATTCCTTGCCTTGCTCAAGATAACTGTATCAATTTCATAGTTACCATGTAAGCGCCCAATAACAAGGTATCTTCCGATAAAATAGAAATCTAGCTATACTAGTCTCAGAAAACAGGAGTAGAGGAGATTGATTTATAGGAATACCTGCTTATTTGAAATAAGGCGACAATAATTATGGGTTTTTAGAAGTGCCCTTAAAAGTCCTATTCTTCCATAAACTTTCTCAGTATTTGCAGATCATCTAAGTTGTCAATTTCAAAAATAGCGTTGGAGGGTATTTTCTTAATAAAGACTTCTAGGTCGTCTAAATGATTCATGACCAGATTATCCCAGTACAAATCTTGGAATTCCTGTGAAGCGTAATAAGACTCAAACAAAGATTGTAGATGCTGACCTGTTTGATGATTCCAATAGGAAATACCAGATAAGATATTTCCTTCTCCACTCTCGATCACAACATCTGTAACCCTGTCCTGCTGATCATATTTTAATAGCCACTCATCTGTAAATCCAGTTTTATAGACACTGAAGTAAGTAGAGTTCTGAATGTCTTTTTCAAGAAAGTTCTCAACCAGATAATTGTCTGCGTCAATAACATAAGCATCGTCCAAGAATTCCCTAACTAAATACATAGTATAAAAATTATTATATCGGTCATACTTCTCATTATGAATCAAGGTGACGTCATATTTTTCACGTAAGAAATCAAACTTCTCAGAGAGGTAGCCTGTCACCACAATAATTTCGGTGATGGAACGTTCTTTTAAAAAACGGATTTGTCGTTCAATCAAGGTTTCTCCCTGAATCTCAACCAATGATTTCGGTACTGCTAATGTCAGCGGTCTAAGACGTGTGCCCATACCGGCTGCTAAAATGATTGCTCTCATTTTCTTCCTACCATTTCCTGTTTATTCTTTTAACATAAGAGATGACCCAAAAATAATCAAGAAGCCACATAAAATTAAGCGTATATCAATACCACTCCCTCCCAAAAATAAGGAAAAAATAGCTGTCCAGATTGAATAGGTTACATTTAAGCCGGTGGCCTTAACCGGACCAATTCGATCAATGGAAGAGTAGTAGCAAAAATAGGATAGGGTACCAATCAAACCAATGATACAAACCAGACCAAAATTAGGGGAGGTAACAACAGCTCGGAAACTAAAGAATAAATCCCCTTCAAAAACCATCAGGATAAAATAGGCTAAGCTAGAGGTACACTGCCGGATCAATAAAGCCTGTTTGGGAACGATGTCCTCCTGCATACCATAAGCTGTAATAACGCTTTCGGAAGCCCAGCCAAAAACGCAAAGTAAGGCTGCCAAAATCCCCATCAGAATAGAACTATGTAAGGAAAATTGACTAAAGCCCAAAATTGCAATGGAGAGTATAATCAACCCTAAACCAATCCAGCCTCGTTTATTTAAATAATCTTTTAACAAGAGGGCTCCACAGATAGCAGCTAAAGCCGGATATAGAGAGGAAATGGTTGCCGTCAATCCTGAACCAATGGTTTCCACTGCATAGAGATAAGACCTCATGCCTACAGGTCCGGCAAATAAGGCTGCCAGCATTAGGAACTTGGCACTTCTGGTTTTCAAAACCTTGAAACTCTGTTTCAGCTCCCTTCGAATCAGTAAGTCTACCAGTAAAATATCGGCAGAAATAAAATCATGAAAAAAGGCTAATAACAAAGCACCTGATATTAGTCTGGAATCTGTTAAGATAAAGGGAACCGAAAGTAATAACAGGCTATTGATAGCTGTATCCATTCCCCACAAGACTCCTGACATCAAGCCTAGACCTATTCCTTTACCATTCATCGCAACTCCTCACAATCTACAATCCATCTATGATATTGAACTATTTTGAATATATTGTAGAACAAGCCGACTATAATCCTCAGCGTAGCTATATTGAGCAGTCGCATATTCTCCGAATGTAACACCTACTAAACTCTTATATTCACACCAATTACTCCACAACAAACCAGCTACAGCAATATAAGCATAGATCTTCATCCTAATATCTTCCTCAACCTGATTTTCAAAATAGAGGTCGATGATCTGATCAATCTGTTCTCTGCTATAAAGGGAGTAAATACAAAACATAGCAATATCAACATGGGGGTCTTGCATACCTGCATATTCCCAATCAATAATCCGAATTTCTTCTATTCCTTTATTCTCAAAGATTAAAAAATTATCAGGAATAGCATCAACATGGGTTAAGACCTTCCTCTCGACATTCCGCTCAATAAATCCCCGAAGCTTGAACACTCTTTCTTTAGTAGCTCTATAGGATTGATAAACTGAAGATATATCTCCCCTTAACCCTTCATAAAACAGGATTTGTTCAAATAAATCAAACTCATGCTCGACCCTTAAAGCCCGATCATGAAACTCTTTCAATTTTCCAATACACTTAACGACATCATCTTTGCAGTCCATGTCACAATTCCGTGCTCCCAAAAGATACTCGGTTAGTTTATAACCATTTTTCGGGTTCATATATAGGACCCTGTCACTGATGTCTAAACCATCCAATGCCCTGTAAACACTGGCTTCTGATTCCCTGTTAATCAATACATCGGTTCCCACACCTGGAATCCGCATAATGTACTTCTTACTCTGGCACTGAAATAAAAAGGACCGATTGGTCATTCCTTTTTTTAAAGCTCGGATATTCGAAATCTTCTCACTCCTTACATAGAGAGTCTGGCAAATGACATCAATCACATCTGAATTCAGATGTTCAGAGCTTGCATCCAGATCGCGAAGATCTTCAAAGGTGTCAACATGCTTAAACTGATGCTTGGAAATAAATTTGGGAGCTAATGTAAACTC
This sequence comes from Streptococcus danieliae, assembly GCF_025447695.1. NCBI lineage: Bacteria > Bacillati > Bacillota > Bacilli > Lactobacillales > Streptococcaceae > Streptococcus > Streptococcus danieliae. The sequence continues at coordinate 4,090 of NZ_JAOBSU010000020.1, forward strand.
ACCATCTTCATACAAGACATCCTCCCAAAATGACCCTCGATGCTCTTCATCTCTAGCAAATATTTGTAACCGATGCACTAACTGTTCAGAATCGTGGTAGCTGATATAGGCTATCCCTGTCATTGAGGACCATAAGTCCTCCTGCTCCAAATCTCCATTCTCAAAAAGCAAGTACCAGGATTGATCCGATTTAAACAGGAAAGGATTCTCTAAAGACCAAATATCCGCAGGTAAAATGAAAGTATTCCCAATTTCTTCAGCTACTAGGAACAGGGAGTAAAGATTATTTCTTTCGTAATACTTTGAATTGGAAACTAACCTTATCTGGTATTTGTCTTCAAGGTAAGAAAAATGACTGGCTAAAAAACCGACTACGACTGTAATATCACTGATTCCAGCTTCATGTAGCTGGTGAATCAAGCGTTCTATCAAAGGAACTCCATCCACCTTTAACAAGGCTTTCGGTAAATCATTCTGGATGGGAATCATCCGACTCCCAACCCCGGCTGCTAATATGATTGCATTTTTCTTCAACGTATACTACTCCTGCAACAGGGTCAACAAAGAATCTTCTTTTAAGTTCATTTGCCAACACCAAAATTTTTTAATCTAGAGCTCTGTTTTGTTAGCCTTCCATTTTAAAGTATAGGAGTGATGGGAAACCTGCTTCTCCTTAGGAGGTAGGGTCATATAATCTCCATACTCGGATTTCAAGACCTTGTCATAGCTTTTAGGAACGGGGTATAGGGAGCCGCAAAACTCTAGGAATGTTCCTTCCCCAAAGTCATCAACATGCCAAATGCATTTTGAAGCTTGGCTGGTCCCAGTTTCAAATGTGGCAACATACTTGCTCTGATAAAAATCAAAACGGCAATTATGGGCCGTCAGCTTATCCATAAAATACTGACTGCCTATTAGTTTATAGCCAAGATTTTTCACCCATCTGAGTAAACCTCTAACTTTAGACATAGAGGGAGGAAAGAAGCTTAAACGAGATTTTTTCCAATATTGATACAGCTGGAAAGCTTCATCGTATTGTTGAACCGCTTGATCATAATTATCTCCAGCTCCATCCATTAAAAACAAATCGACATAGACTCCCAATGGAACAGGTTCAATCAAATCATATTTTTGAGTCAACACAGTTCTAGTATCTATCATTTTTGGAAGAGGAACTTGAAAACGAGGATCTGTATCCATAGAAATCAGCTTGTAATAAGGATGCGGTTCTTTCTCTAGAACACCAAGTAACAGCTGGTAATCTTTTCGCGGCATCATGATATCAATATCATCATCCCAGGGGATAAAACCTTGGTGTCGAACAGCCCCAATCAAACTACCATAGGCCAAGTAATACCGTAGTCCATACTTTTCACAAATTGTTTTTATATACTCTAAAATTCCTAGTTCCAATTCCTGTATCTTAGCTAATGTAAATTCTTCCTGCATTCTAGACCTCACTTTTCTTGATCACGTAATTTTCTTAAAGTTCGTTTTTGGAAAAAACTAGCTAGAGCCAGCATTAACCGATTTGATTTGAGGTATTTTTTCATAAAGAGCAGTCTACTGTCAAATAAAATTTCCAACTGTTTACTTCGAGCAGCAATCGATTTATTGATACTAGTAGAATGTTCATGTCGATAAAAATCATCTAACACTAAAAGAGATTTATAACCCGCTTCTTTCAACTTAAACCCAAGGGTTGTTTCTTCACCGAATAGAAACATTTCTTCATCATAGCCACCGACTTGAAGAAATCTGTCCGTATCAAAAAGCAAGAGGGCTCCTGGGACACAGTCAACATATTGGACGGGATGGCTAAAATCTAATTGATAGGTCGTTGGGAAAAAACGGCTAAATTTTCCTGAATTTAAGATCGCATATTCAAAGGATGTTGGAACTCTCCAAGCCAAATCTTGAATTGGTTGATTATTAATGTCATGCTGTATGGCCGAAACCAATGCTAGTTCCGGCCTTTCCTCCATCAGGTCAACAAAACGCTGAATTAATGGATTTGAAAACACAACGTCTGGATTGGCCAATAAAATATAGTCAGACTGAAACGCTTCTTTTATATACCTTGCCCCAAAGTTATTCCCATAACCATAGCCCCCGTTCCGATCCGTTTGGATAAGGATGATTTTTTCTGAAATCAACCCCTGTAATTTAGCATAGGAATCATCAGTCGAACAATTATCGACTATCAGGATACGGTGAAATACTGGAAAATCTTTGATTTCTTCAATGAGTTTCATCACAGTACCAGCATCATTATAGTTTAAAATCATACAAGAGCAAGTTACATTCATTATATTCCCCTTTTATTCATTCGTACTCTTACATTCTGTAAAACTTCGCTCATTAATCTTTCCCTACAAAGAATTAACATAACGATATAGACGATTAAAAAAATCATACTATAAACAACAGCTGCCAAGAGTACCACATTAATTGCAAAGAAGTACTTAGTCACTAGAAGTATAGCAGAGGCAACAAATGTTGATAGAAGGGAAATCATGAATTCCTTCATTTCAAAAGTTCGATTAATGATTTCCTTTAGGACTCGAAAATGAACAAGTAAAACTGCGCATTCTGCTAAACTCGATGCAAACGCCGCTCCAACACCTCCATATACTGGTATCGCTAGAAAATTGATACATAAGTTGACGATCATACCCGCGAGAGCCCCGATGACTGTATATCTCTGCTTACCAAGTGGTATCAATAATTGCCAAGCCGTTACACTACTCAATCCAATAAAAATTAGAGAAGGTGCTAAAAACTGTAAAATAGGAACTGCAGGTAAATAATCTTCTCCCGCCAGTATCAAGATAATTTCTTTTGCCAAAAGCAGAATCAAAAAACATATAGGAATGGCCGAAACAAGGATGAATTCAAATGACTTTCTAATCATCCTATCAAAATGCTCCATTCCCTCATTCTTCAAGCTATAGGAGATCTTAGGAAGCATGACAGCTCCTAATGCTGTAATAAAGCTCACCAAAATATTTTGTACCTTGATTGATGTCGCATAGTACCCCACCTCCACATTTCCTTTCATAAAACCTAACATAACTTGATCTAAACTGGTAAAAATAATGGTCGTGGCATTGTATAAAAAGAGCGTTAGGATAGGTAAGAGATGGATTGAAAGATTATATTTTTGATTTGCAATCCCAAATTTTACATAGTTTGGTAATCGTAAAGCATTTAGCAGGTTTGAACCAACCGAAGCTAAAACATTAATCCCCGCATATACAATATAATCTGATGGATTATGAACTAAGAGAAACATCAATAAAATGGAAATGATTTTGAACGTAATATTTCTAACTGTAATATATTGATACTGCTCAATTGCCTGATAAAACCATTCTACCCCTAACATATTAAAAAGGATCGTTAAGGAGGAAATAGAAAACAGTAGGAATTCATTGGAAAATTGTGGAACTGTTAAGATTAAAACAATAAATACAAGATAAGAGACAACTGTACAAATTGAGTTTAGAATCAAAAGTTCTGTAACAACCTTCGATAACTGCTCCTCATCATCTCTAACCTCAGCACATTTTCGAATCCCATATGAAGGAATTCCCAAAGAAGCTAGTAAGGAAAAGTAACTTACCACGGAAGCTGCAAATGCAATTTTTCCATTCGCTTCACTCAACAACACCCTGGATACATAGGGGAAAGTGATCAACGGGAAAATTATTCCTGAAATTTTCAAGATAATATTCATTAGTAAGTTGTATTTCACTGATCTTACTTTAAAATTTTTATTCATAGAAATTCCAGTTTACTCCATCATATTATTTCTTGTAAATGCGAAATCAGTATTATTACTTGATAGGTTTACATCAAGAAAACTATAAGTCGCTAGATAAAACGGTACATCAAAAATACGTTGCTTATCAAACATATTAAGAAGTATTTGTGAACCAATCATATAGATAGTTAGTGACAATAAAAATGCGAAATAACTTGTGTCGGATATTTTCCTACTTTTAAAGAGAACTTTAATTGCTTGAATGAAGAGTAACAGATGAGTAACAATTGTAAATAAGCCAAATTGCACCACTGATCCTAATAGACCTAAATCATCTATATAATATATACTCCATGCATTTCTAGCCATTAATATTCCAACAATTGGATTAGACGGATTCAAATAACCCAAACCAAAATATGCTTTTTCTTGAACCATCAATGAAAAATAGTGATTGATTCCATCCAAACGCACTGTAGAGGATGCAGCATAAGCTCCGTCACCAATTAATTCCGATAGAAAATGGACAATAGATTGGTAATTAAAAAACAATAGTATCATTCCTAAACTCAGGCTCATGATTTTAAGTATAAGGCTACCTCTACTCTCTGATCGAGCGATGATAAATGGAGCTACAATTGATACAATTGCTAAAATAGATTGAAATCGCACCCTAGTAACAAGTAGCAAAAAGATTACCATAAAAATAAGTAATAACTTATAAACTAGTCCACGAATATTTTTTTCCATAGCCTGTACAGTTAAATAAGATAAGGCTATCCCAAATAACATTCCAGCCTCAACCCTTTGAAAACCATCACGAATCCAACCTTCATACTGAAAAAGTAGATTCGGAAAAATAAGAATCCCTCCATAGCTATACAATCCCCAGCTCAGCATTCGCATCCCTAACATAAATATAACGATTTTAGACACTAAAGACAAGAAAGGGACAAGAGATCGATCCTTATGAAAAATAAAAATCAATCCATAGGCGCTAAAGGGCAGTAGATAAGGTAAGTAAAATTGCTTGAACATCATTTCTACTGTATAACCGTATTTTGAAGAGGAATAGCTTCCTACCATAAGAAGAAATATGCTGTAAAAAATAAAGTATCGATTTAAAAAGGCATTTTCCTTTCTCAGAAAAGGATCCTGTATTAGCACACCATGTAAACACATAAAGGTTGAAAAAGCAACAATAATTAATTGTTGCGTATAAACACCAATAATACTCATATTGAACAATCTAAAGAAACCTAACATGAATAAAACTGCTAGAGTCATCATTATCTTCGTTAAAATGGATAATTTTATCATATTAATTTATAATATCTTTCACAATTTGGTCTAAATCATCTTTTTCAAAAAACTTGTAGCAATTCTGACTCATTTCTTCATGGTGCACTTCAATGTACTCTATACACTTTAGAATAGATTCTGGTAACATGCTCTCAGAACACCGACCAATACCATACTGTTCAAACGGACGAAGAAGCCCAAGAACATTTGTTCCAATCATAGGTACACCAAACGCACTGTATTCATAGATTTTATTGGGTGCACAATATAAAGCATTGATTTCAGGATGTAAATCAGACTTAATAGGAACATATGGTGTCAAACCTATATGTGCATATTTAATAAATTCCAAATGTGAGGGTGCTGTATGATAGCCTAGATATTCAACATTCGAAAAGTTTTCTAAATCTTGTTTAAAATCTGTATCTGTGTCTGAAATTCTACCTAATATGTATAAACAATAATCATCTCGTTTCTCAATTGCTTCTGCAAAATCTAAAATATTACGATCTTTTCCTATAAAACCCGAATAAAGTAGAATTTTCCTTTTTTCCTTCTTAATTTTTTTCAAGCTAATTTTCGTATCCTCAGATAATTCTAAAGGTGATATTGTATACGGCTTATTGGGTAATACAGTGGGGACATTAGGTAAGTCCCACCAAGCTTGCTGAATATAAGCTCTATCCATATCTGGAACTACAACTTTATGAGCTGCTTGAGCATACTTAGATAAAGGAAAATCAAAAAAACGTGTTCTAAGAAAAAGGGGCATTCTCTGCACTAATTCCATCAATTGCATAACATGCTTATATTTAAGCAACTGATCTCCTAACATTTTAACAGTTAAATCTGTAGTAGTCCATAAAAGATCAGAATTTTGCATAGATTTTTCCACTGCTTCTTGGAAATTTTTTCTATTTTTAAAAACATTAACTATTTTATGAATTGGTGTTTTCGCTTTTAACAGTTTCACCTGAATATATCCGAATGATGGATTATTCAACAGTTTTCTTGCTATATTCCCTCTATCTGAAGAACTAATTAAATCAACATCTATTGCATTATTTAACAAATTTTCAATCAAACTTATAACAGGAGGATATCCAAGAAAATCTCCTACATGTACAATTGTGATTTTTTTTATCATGTATTATATACCTCACTTCTAAATGCTACTTTATAATACTTTTTAAAAAAAACTATAAAAATCAACCAATAAATAGCGCTTCTGATACAATGTATACTATTTTTTAAATACACCCTTTCTCATCAATTGATAGAGATAAGAATATCAAATTAAGATTGATTTTCACATTATTAGGAATAATATTACTAATCAGACCATTCTAAAAAATTTGCGCCTAATATTTATAATTCAAAATCCTTCATAAAATAAATAATGGTTAGATTAAACTTATTTCAAATTATAGTTTTTCTTCTAAAATTTTTGAAATTTTTTGACTTGCAGTGCCATCCCCATATGGATTACTTGCTTTACTCATCTCAACATATGCCTGCTCATTATTTAGTAGGTTAGAAAACTCTTCATATATACTTACTTCCTCTGTCCCAACCAATTTCAAAGTTCCAGCAATCACACCTTCTGGACGTTCTGTAGTATCCCGCATGACTAGTACCGGTTTTCCTAGAGAAGGAGCCTCTTCTTGAATCCCTCCTGAATCCGTTAAAATCAAGTAACTCTTCTTTAAAAAATTATGGAAATCAATCACTTCCAATGGCTCAATTAGTTTGACACGTTCGTCCTCATTAAAGATTCTATTGGCTACTTTTCGAACCACTGGATTTTTATGAATTGGGTAAATTACTTTAACATCCTTATTTTCCTCAAGAACACGTTTAATTGCTTTAAACATATTCTCCATCGGTTGTCCTAGGTTTTCTCTGCGATGAGCTGTTAACATGATCAATTTTGAATCGCCAATCCACTCAAAAAGTTCATGATTATAGTCGTCCGTCACAGTTGTCTGTAAGGCATCAATAGCTGTATTCCCTGTAACATAAATAGAAGATGCTGAACGTCCCTCCCTCAAGAGATTTTTTTTTGCCTGTTCTGTCGGAGCAAAATTGAATTCTGACACAATGGAAACTGCTTGACGATTGAATTCCTCTGGGAATGGACTTTGCAAATTATAAGTTCTAAGTCCCGCCTCAATATGTCCAACCTTGATACCAGCATAAAATGCAGCTAGAGCTGTTGCAAAGGTCGTAGAAGTATCCCCATGGACTAGGACAATATCCGGTTTTTCATCTTCTAAAATCGGTTTTATTTTCTCCAGTACACTTGTTGTAATACTATACAGCGTCTGATCGTCTTTCATAATATCCAAATCATAATCCGGAATCACATCAAAGACATCTAAAACTTGCCTTAGCATTTCACGATGTTGGCCAGTCACACATACTATCGTCTCAAACTTAGAATTCTGCTTTAACTCATTAACCAAGGGACACATTTTAATCGCTTCTGGACGTGTCCCAAAAACCAACATCACTTTTTTCATAATAAATATCCTTTCATATCTAGAGTTTACTTATATCCTGAAGGAAAACTTAATAGTTTCCATATCACTTACTAAAAAATAATCCATTCCATAATATTTTACACCCCCTGATACTTTTTAGCTTTTAACTAGTTATACAGCTCATTGAACGAAAACTGATTGAATGATTATATATAACAATAAACACACTCATACAATTAGATATTTTTAATTATATAAGTACACTATGGCAACGATATACATATTAAAGTTCAAAACTGGATTTGATTGGAAATTTCGTTTCCAACAACTCTTCAATTTCTTGCTCAATAGCACTATCAAAGTCAACACTATCATTAATACAAATCATTTTATATCGAGATCCTTCTATAACTTTTCGAATCTCATCAATTTGGTCCATAACAAGAGATTTTCCTATTGAGATACTTTGTGGTTCAAATTCATTACTCTCAATATCCCAATAACGAAACAGATATTGATTAACTCCTGTAGAATAGTTTCTTATAGGCGACTCCGCAGTTTTCCTTATTGTCGCTCCCTCTAGCTCCCATAATTTGGAAATCGTACTCTTTCTGAGCGGACTTGCAACATGCATCTCTACATATCCTGTAGGTTTCCACGGCAAAAGCAAAGTATTTTTTACGATTCCTGAAATACCATATTTCAGATTAAAAAATTTAAACGGAGATTTTTTTAAAGCAGCCTTACCAGGAAAATGACGATAAATTACTTCCATATTGTTATAGTAGGTTTTAATAAATCTATTCCAGGGTACAAGAGCATCATAAATAGCCACATGTCTAGGGACACCATTTTCAAAAAAATCTTTCGGGATGACTGGATTCACTAAGTAAGTATCATCATTAAAATAGACAAAATTCTCCGATAACTCATTAATTCTGTGAAAATTCATTTCAATCGCTTGCGAATTAAAAGTTGGTAAAAATTCGGTAGGAATAAATTCGTCATGATTAACCCAACGAATCTTTGGATGATTGATATCAAGCCAATCTGGTTTTTGTTGATCAGTGATAAGAAAAATTTTATTTACCCATGGAGCATATTTTTCAATCGAACGGAACCAATACTTGAAATATCCAAAATCACGATAACGCTCCTTTCCATCATCCATCGAATTCTGATCAGTCTCTCCTTCAAACAAATCAGTTAAACGTTTTTGCTTTTTTTCTAACCATACTGGATCTGAACCATCTACCCAAGTTATCACAAAATCAATTTTCTCCTGCATCATACTTCTCCAATTATTATCCTATTCCTTTTTTAATAACCTATAATATTCGTTTACAAACAATTTGTATATCGTATTACTTATCATCAGCTTAGCAATTAAAGAAAATAACCTTAACCTTTTTTCCACAGTTAACATAATTGTTGCTAAACATTCCTTTCAATAACAACAGACATATCCGAGCCGACTAACAATCTATCAAAAACAATTTTTCCCATCTTCTATCCTATTCCCCTCAGTAATCTTTGTATCTTAAAAGCTGATTTGAGAAGTGAAAATCTATACAACATGTATTTAAGACGATTCGGTTGTAATTTCATATCATTTACTGCAAGAGATTGACCATCAATTTCCGCCATAATTTCTGTAACAATAGCTGGATACTCATTCTCTAGACCGGCCTTATAAATACTTGACAATATATGAATCAATCCATTTACATAATAAGCATCAGTAAAGTTTTGATCTTCAGGCTGCAATTTATTTTTAACAATTTCTGAGTGATGAACATTCTTATAGAAAATAAACATATCCAAAAATTTTGACTCTGTCCAAGAAGCTGTAATTGCATTTGGATTATCTATAAAATAATAATAATAAACTTGGTTTGTAAGAACTACCTGTTGAGATGAAAGAAGAAGACGATACAAGACCCCCAGATCTTCATAATAGTGTCCAACTGGAAATTCAATCGAATGCTCACTAAAAAGACTTTTTTTGAAAATTTTATCTGTAGCAAACCCAGTAACCCAGCCATGTTGCATCATTTCGAGATAGGCTTCATAGCCAGTCACAACTCTTAATTCAGGACTCTGAACGCTACTCAAAGACTCCTTTTCTGATTTCACAAATTGCCTTGCAAAACACAGCAGATCAACATCTCTCTTTTCCAAAATAGGCATTAGTTCTTCAAGACAGGATGATGCCAACCAGTCATCCGAATCTATAAACAAAAGATATTTACCCTTAGCCTTCTCTATTCCAGTATTACGAGCATCCGATAGACCTCCATTTTCTTTGTGAACGACTTGAATCTGTTCAAACTTTTCAGCATACTCATCACAAATTTCAGGAGAGCGATCTGTACTTCCATCATCAACCAGAATTATTTCATAATCCTGGTAATTTTGATTCAAAATGCTATCAATACAACGCTCTAAATACTTCTCAACTTGGTATACAGGAACTACAATCGTTAAAAAGGGATCTTTCATTAGTTACCTATCCTCTTACTATACTTGGTCTCCGCCTTTATTCAACCACTCCACCACATCAAAATACGGGTGGTAGATTTTCAAATCCTCACCGACAAAACCTTGTTCGGAACGATTTTCAAAAAACACCAGATCTTCTAAGTCTGTGTAATTTTTTGAAGAGAAAATGACTTTCGCTTGATAAGGTAAATCCTGAAAATCTTTGAGTAGTTGATACGTAGCTTGATCATTATCATTCATTTTGAAGTAAAGGTTATCCCAGTTCATTCGAGCTAGGCGACGGGTCCATTTACTTCTAGCTTCTTCTTCATCTGCATAATGTAAAAAGTGGATTTCGATATCATCCAAAAGAGCTACTGGATAAGTAATCCCGTCTTTGGAACGATAATATGATTCCTCTACAAAAACAAGAGGGGTCTCCCCACTTAGATAATGTTTTGGATTAGCGAGAAGCTTAACATAATCGGGGGAATAAATAAAAAGGCCAATAAAAGGAGATTGGTAGGGAACTCCTAATTCCTGATAAATTCTCCCCCCCCAACAATTATCACTAATAATTGTGAATTGCTTATTTTTCAATTTTTTTCTTTCGTTACGATATCTCCAAGCAAAGACATAGGGTTTTAGTTGTTTTTTTAAAATATGAAACATAGTAAATTTACTCCAAACACTTTAAACAAAAGACTATTTCAAAGGTCGAATCCATCTATAAAAAAAACTAATTCACATTACCACTTGTTTACTTATGAATTTATATATACAGTCCAAAATAAGAGCAGTCAAATATGACAGAGCAAGTAACCATACAAAAATCAGAATAGGATTCTTAAATCCATACACAATGCCAGGAATAAACTTATAACAATAAAAACTATGGGTAAGCCAAATATAAATACTGTAGTTTCCGAATTCCTTTGCAGCATTCCTAAACATTCCAAGAATATCGTATAGATTTCTCAAAATCAAAATAGTGATAGGAATTGTTAAATATAAAGTTGCCGAAAATTTAATTCCAGTAATCACCGTACTTAGAGTTAGTATTGTTGACAACCAGACATATAGATACTTATGATTTGTTTTAAAACTCATTAATAAATCAATTATCTGCATCTCATGTCTACCGATTAAAAAACCTAATGAATATGCAATAATTGGAACTAAATCCGGTACTAAATAATACCAATCCGATGAGGAGAACGTTCGATATGTGAAGAAACTAGCGATACTAATAAATAATGAAGTTAATAGCAACATCTTACTCGATATCTTATAAAATAAAGGAGTAATAAGCAATAATAAAAGATATAGAGTAATAAACCACCATTCACCTAAGTATGTAGTTTTAATCCCCAGAAGATTTAAAATCAAGGTATGTGGTGTAACAATAACTGTTCTATTCAATACACTTAAAGGAACAAAAATGATAAAGACTAACCAGTAATGCAGGTAAAATTCTAGAATTCTAGTTATAAAATCTCGAAAACTTTTACGTTTACTTTTTACAAAACCGTAACCACTAATAAATAAGAATATTGGCACACAAACTTTACAAAAAACTGCTATCATCTGAGTCAGTTGGGAAAACTCATAGCCTATCGGGTACCTATCTGGAAACGCGAAAAGATGGTGAAACAACATCATCATAATCGCAATCCCTTTCAATCCCAACGATTGATCCCTGGTCAATAGTAATCTATCTTCCTTAGTATTTAAAAACATTTCTGAATATCTATCCATCATTTAAATCCATTCAAAATATATTTATCCTCATTCTACAAAATCTCTCGATATAATGTTGAAAAACTCCCAATATAGGATTGGAGCGAGAAGTACTCCAATTGTCGCTGTAATGATGCCTGCCCAAATGCTTGCAGTTTTTCCGGATTTTCCAATAACTCTTTCATCGCTTCTGAAAGCAGTGCTGGATTTCCTGGTTGAGCCAGGAGGCCGTTTTCACCTTCTGCAACCATTTCACAGACACCACCATGGCGGTAACCGATAACTGGTTTTTCTGAAGCCATAGCTTCAAGAACTACAGTTGGAAGTGGATCCGGGTTAGTACTTGGGAGCACAAACAAGTCAAAGAGGTTATACAGTTCTTGTGGGCGATCGTAGTAATCAATCCGTTTGATTTGGTTGGCGTAACCAGATTGGGCAATCGCTTCGTCCAGTTCCTGCACGCGCCACTCCTCACCTTCAAAGGCAGATCCTGCAAGAAAGGCTAAACGTTTTGGATCTTCTTGTAGCAGGGGTAGCACAGCTTCCAGGAAATCGCCTTGACCTTTCCAAGCATTGACACGACCGATCATCCCAATAACCGTTTGGTCCTTAGCAATCCCAAAATGCTCTCTGATGTTAGTCGCATCCATTGGCTGATAAATGCTGTTATCCACACCGTTATAAATCACCTGAACTTGTTCGGGTGTAATAGCTGAGGAAGCCAAGACATGGTTGGCCACAGCTTGGGAGACCGTAACAATTTTATCAGCATAGCGACCCATTAGATAATTAATAAAATCTGAAATTTGTTTGGGTTTAACAATAATTTCATGAACATGCCAAATAAGCGGAAGTCCCAATTTTTTCTTCAGATAGATGCCTTCCAAAACCGCTGTTGTATTATTGTGAACCAGATCAATCTGGTGTTTCTTAGCATACTCTGCCAATTGTTTAGAAAATTTCCGATAGGAAGTAGCGTAGTCAAAAATTCCCTTTGGATTAAAATACTTACGTCGCAAAATAGGATAGGGAATGACCTCAACCTTAGCTCCAGCCTGTCGAAGCGCTTCGACTAGTACCCCATCATTGGGCAAAATAACATGGGCTTCAAATTCTGTCTGATCCAGACGTTTGATCAATTCTAGGAGCACCTTGTCGGCCCCATACATCTCTGATCCAGCGTGGAGGTACAATATGCGTTTCATGAACTTTCCTTAAACAAGTTTTGATAATCTGTCACAATTTTCTCCCAAGTAAAGGCTTGGGCAATGCGTTGGTTTGAAGTCAAATCAGCTTCAAAGCGTTCTTGGTCTGTCATCTGTTCGGTAGCATTAATCGTTTGGGCCAGTCCTTCCTTCTTCCAATACAAGGCAGCATCTTGACCTACTTCACGATTAAAGCCAACATCCAACAAAAGATTCAACTGAGTTGAAGCAAGGGCTTCTAAGAGGGATGGGTTAGTCCCGCCGACTTCATGGCCATGAAGGTAGGCGAAAGCTTGTTCCCGAATGTATTTGAGCAGTTCTTGATCATAAACAGTCCCTACGAATTTAATACGAGAATCTTGGTCAAACTGGGTTTCCGCAAGGAGTTTATCGTAGAACTTATTCTCTTCAACATTGGTAATCAACACAAAATCCCGTTTCGAATCCGACTGCATAAAGCCGCGAATCATGGCCTCATAGTTGTTTTCTGGCACAAAACGGCCAACGACTAAGTAATATTGCCCCTCTGTGATACCCTTTTCCGCAAACCAATCGCGTACCTTGGCATCATCAGAAGTCAGTTTCGACTTACTAGTCTCTGTTCCATAGGCAATATAGGTCGTTTGCGGCTGGTACTTGGCATAATCTTTCTGGATGTAGGACTCGATGTTTTGGCTATCGCAGACCAAGAGGTCGGCATGTTTCACCATCAGTCCTTCGGACAGTTTCCAATAGCGACGAACCGGATAGGACCATTTAGCCCGAAGCCATTCATGTCCATCTGGATTGACAAACAATTGGCCACCTATTTTCTGGATTTCTCGCTTCAGACCTGCAATAAAAGGTCCAATCCGACAGGCTAATACATAGAAAATTGGGGCCTGGTCATGATTCTCCTTAGCCAATTCAATGGCTTTTTTGAGGGCTTGAATGTCATAGGCGATGGCTCTAGCAGGGCCTATATTTGGAACATCAATGTTAAAACAGATAGCTCCGTTGTGTTCAAATGTATCCTGAGTAATCCCTGATTTAGCTGAATTTTCTCGCATGCAGGCTACATAATACTGAATGTCTGAGTCCGTTTGAAATTCCGTCAGCTTCTCAACAAAGGTCTCAAAGCCTCCATATTTAGCTGGGATTCCCTTAGAACCAATAATATATATGCTTCTTTTCATCTTATCTCTCTACTTCGCTCCCTTCCCAAAAGCCACAACCTTCAGGGTTTTGAGCAGAATTTTTATATCGTCTGTAATCCGCCAATCTTGAATGTATTCGACATCCAAGGCCACAACGTCTTCAAACTTTGTAATCTCACTGCGTCCACTGACTTGCCAAAGACCGGTAATCCCAGGCGTAAAGCTCAGGCGGCGTTTTTGAGCAGGTGTATATTCTAAGAATTCCTGTTTCGTGGGTGGCCGAGTGCCAACCAGACTCATATCCCCTCGCAAAACATTATAAAACTGAGGCAGCTCATCCAGACTGGTCTTGCGGATAAATGCCCCGATGGGGGTAATACGGGGATCATTGTCCATTTTGAACATCCCACCCTCCATCGTATTCTGATCCAGCAACTCTTTTTTTCGTTCTTCCGCATCCATATACATGGAACGGTATTTATAAAATTTAAAGATCCGTCCATTGCGACCAACGCGATCCTGGGTAAAAACGGCTGGTCCGCCATCACGGCGAATCAAAGGATAAAGCACCACTCCAACCAAGCCACAAATTACAAGCCCCACCAGGGCTCCTGCGATATCCATGATTCGCTTTAAAACCAGATCGCTCGTCTTGTGAAAGGTCGGGGCGTAGCTGGTAACAGGGATCCCCGCAATACTGGCTTCTCGCTTTGAACTACTCGGATAGTTATAACCGGGAATCGTAACATGGACCATGATCCCCATCGTCTCAAATCCCCGAATCCAGTCACTTACCTGGTCAACCGCCTCTGGTAGATAGATCAAGACTTCATCAACGGTTGATCTCAGGGTAAATTCCATCAGATTAGTGGCACTCAATTCCCCCTGTTCTAAATCTTCCTTGGGTTGGTCTAAAAAGAAACAGCCGATGAGACTATAGTTGGCTCTACGCAAAGCCTCTTCCAACATCTCAAAACGATCGGATTGGGTTATTAATAAGATAGATTTAGGCCCAATGGTCTCCGAAGTAGCGAGAACAGTGGACAACCAATCAGGATCCTGATCTAACTTGTCTACACTCATAATAGCTCCTAACTCAAACTTTTCTTATTTCTTGTATGTATCTAATTCATTCTATCATATTTTCAGCGTTTCTGCTTAGTGACTACCTAAGAATCATTCCCGTTGTCTCTGATCCGAGGCATACCAAGGGAATAGAAGAGTATAAAAAGAAAAATCGCCACGGTAAA
>NZ_JAOBSU010000021.1:0-19223 GCF_025447695.1 Streptococcus danieliae
TGGGACAGAACTAATTTTGAAAAAATTAGTTCTGTCCCACTCCCTTTTTCTGTTGCAAAAATAGGGAGCAGTGGTACAATTTTAATATGAGTAATGCATTAATTGAGAATAAATTAGCCCTTTTGCCCAACAGTCCGGGTTGTTACCTGCACAAGAATCAACAAGGGTCCATTATTTATGTCGGCAAGGCTAAAAATTTACGGAATCGGGTTCGGTCTTATTTCAGGGGTAGCCATGATACCAAGACAGAAGCCCTTATTTCTGAGATTGCTGACTTTGAATTTATTGTCACCGAATCCAATATTGAAGCCCTCCTCCTTGAAATTAATTTAATCAAGGAAAATAAACCCAAATACAATATCATGCTCAAGGATGATAAGTCCTATCCTTTTATTAAAATTACAAATGATTATTATCCACGCCTGATTACAACAAGGCAGGTTAAAAAGGATGGTGCCCTGTATTTTGGTCCCTATCCAGATGTGGGGGCAGCCAATGAAATTAAGAAACTACTGGATCGGATTTTTCCCTTTAAAAAATGTAGCAACCCAGCCAATAAGGTTTGCTTTTATTACCACCTACACCAGTGCGATGCCCACACGGTAACAGGTTATGACTACCAGTATTTTATGGACATGGCCGAGGAAGTATCCAATTTCCTGAAGGGGCAAGATGATAAGATTTTGGATGAGTTGAAAGTGAAGATGGAGACGGCAGCCCAGGGTCTGGAATTTGAACGTGCGGCTGAGTATCGGGATCTCTTACAGGCCATCGCCACCTTGCGTACCAAACAGCGAGTGATGGCTAAGGATTTGCAAAACCGTGATGTCTTTGGTTATGCGGTTCACCAGGGCTGGATGTGTGTCCAAGTCTTTTTTGTCCGGCAGGGAAAACTGATTGAAAGGGACGTGAGCCTTTTTCCTTATTACAATGATGCAGAAGACGACTTCTTGACTTATCTAGGGCAATTTTACCAAGAAGCCAATCATCTGGTTCCAAATGAAATTCTCCTGCCCCAGGATGTGGACCTCGAGTCCGCCCAGGCCTTGGTGGCGACGAAGATTCGCCAACCACAAAGAGGAGAAAAGAAGCAGTTGGTAAATCTGGCCAATAAAAATGCCCAGGTCTCACTGCAACAAAAATTTGACCTACTAGAAAAGAATTTTGAAAAAACTCAGGGGGCTGTCGAGAATCTAGGGACCGTTTTAGGGATTCCAACTCCCTATCGAATTGAGGCCTTTGACAACTCGAATATCATGGGAACCAGTCCGGTTTCGGCCATGGTGGTTTTTGTGAACGGAGTGGCCAGCAAGAAAGAGTATCGCAAATATAAGATTAAAACAGTTGTCGGACCCGATGATTATGCCAGTATGCGGGAGGTGCTCCGTCGGCGTTATAGTCGTGTGATTCGGGAGAATCTGCCCAAGCCAGATTTGATTATCATGGATGGAGGTCAGGGCCAAGTTTCGGTTGCCAAGGAGGTTGTCCACGGCGAACTGGGCTTAAGTATCCCAATTGCGGGTCTCAAGAAAAATGACCGCCACCAAACCCAGGAGCTCCTGTTTGGAGACCCGCTTGAGGTTGTGGAGCTGGGGCGGCAATCGCAGGAGTTCTTTCTCTTGCATCGGATTCAGGATGAAGTCCACCGTTTTGCCATCAGTTTTCACCGCCAGGTACGCAGTAAAAATTCCTTCTCTTCCAAGTTGGATGGAATTGAAGGGTTAGGGCCTAAGCGGAAGCAAGCCTTACTGAAGCAGTTTAAAAGTATTCCGAAAATTCAAGCTGCAAGTCTAGCAGAACTTCAAGCTCTAGGAATCCCTCAAGCCGTTGCACAACGAGTCAAGGATAAATTACTGGAGCAGGATGAAGGGCAAGAGGAAACCAGTAAGAAGCCTTCGAATAAACAAAAGGAGTAGCCCATAGTTGCTGAAGAAGTGGTAGAATAGAGGATAAAGGAGAAAGTGTATGGTTACAGTAGATTTTAAAAAAGAAGTTGAATTGCGTAAAGATGATCTCCTCAAGGACTTGTTTAGTCTTTTGGAAATCAACTCCGAACGCAGAGATGATCTAGCTGATGCGGAGCATCCCTTTGGACCGGGCCCAGTTGCGGCTCTCAAGCATTTTTTATCCTTGGCTGAACGGGATGGTTATTCAACCTTGAATGTGGATAATTATGCAGGTCATTTTGAATATGGAGAAGGAGAAGAAGTCCTAGGGATTTTTGCCCATATGGACGTTGTTCCTGCCGGAAGTGGTTGGGAGACAGATCCCTATAAACCAGTCATTAAAGATGGCCGTCTCTATGCTCGAGGATCTAGTGATGATAAAGGTCCAACTATGGCTTGTTACTATGGCTTGAAAATTATTAAGGAATTGGGATTGCCAACGTCTAAAAAAGTCCGCTTTGTAGTAGGGACAGATGAGGAATCTGGTTGGACAGATATGGATTACTACTTTGAGCATGTTGGACTTCCAGAGCCGGATTTTGGTTTCTCACCGGATGCTGAATTTCCAATTATCAATGGTGAAAAAGGAAATATTACGGCCTACCTCCATTACGATGGCCGGCAGAAAGAAGGGCTTCAACTCCTATCCTTTACCGGTGGACTTCGTGAAAACATGGTGCCAGAAGCTGCCAAGGCTGTGATTGCAGCTGCTCCTGCCTCCATGGTGGCAGACTTCGAGGCCTACTTGCAAGAAGTTGGTTTGCAAGGCCAAGCCCAAGAAGTAGCCGTTGGTTTGGAGTTGGAACTTATCGGGAAATCAGCTCACGGAGCTTCCCCACACTTGGGAATCAATGGAGCGACCTATCTAGCGGCCTTTTTGGCTAACTATGCCTTTACGGGTGCTGCTAAAGCCTACCTCGACTTGGCTGGACGGATTCTCAAAGACGATCATGATGCGCGTGCCCTTGGCTTGGCCTTTGTTGACGAACGCATGGGAGCTCTTTCGATGAATGCGGGTGTTTTCCGTTTTGAAAAAGATTCGGACCAAAGTCAGATTGCCTTGAACTTCCGTTATCCTCAAGGGCTCACACCTGAGGAAATCCAAGCCAAATTAGCCCAGGTTTCTGGAGTTCAAGTCAGCCTATCCAAACACGGACATACGCCACACTATGTGCCAGCGGAAGATCCACTGGTTCAAACCCTGCTAGCGGTCTATGAAAAACATACCGGTTTATCAGGCCAGGAAAAAGTCATTGGTGGTGGAACCTTTGGCCGTCTCTTGAAACGAGGGGTTGCCTATGGTGCCATGTTTCCAGGCTACATTGATACCATGCACCAGGCTAATGAGTTTATCGAAGTCGAAGACCTGTTCCGGGCTGCAGCGATTTATGCCGAAGCAATTTATGAGTTGATTCGTTAACAGAAGATATTAGACAAGTAAAAGCCAGTCCGCGTGGACTGGCTTTTACTGTTGTCGATAGAGATGGTAGGCGAATTCGACAACCTTCTTTTTGTTTTTCTTGGATAGTTTGAGGTAAATGTTAAAAATATCTTTGGGGTCAATCAGGTAGGTGTCTTCAACCGATAGAATCTTGGATAATTGCAAGACCTGCTGATAGGTTGGAATTTGAGCGCCGGATTCCCACTTTGCATACAGCGATCGGGGGACAGCCAAAATTTGATAGATATCTTCTTGCCGAAGGTTCAATTCTAAGCGACGTTTTCTTAATTTCTTACTATCAAACATAGAGCTACTCCCACTTTATACTCATTTAATTTCAAAATCTGACCCTTGTCAAGTTTCCTTCACGAGTCATTTATTTGAAATTAGTCGAATTTCATTAGGTATTATATATTTTGTATTACTATAGCAAAATTTAAGTGCAAACACAATAAACAGAAAGGTCAATTTTGAAGAAATATTAGAAAAAGGGATTGTGTTTTTTCTCATGGCCAATTGAAGTGCTGGAACCATGACCTGGAAAAACCCGGTAGTGATCCGGAAGTGGAAAGAGTTGCTCTCGGATCGAGGTTAATAAAACCTGCTGATTTCCGGTTGGCAAATCCCAGCGACCAACCGTTTCCTTGAAGAGGCAGTCACCCGTCAGGACAGCCTCTTCCGCATCCCAAACCAAGGAAATCCCGCCGATGGAATGCCCAGGAGTTGCCAGCACTCGAAAATAGAAATCACCGATGACCAGGTCCTGGCCAGTTTCAAAGAGGACTTCTGCAGGCTGACAGACAATATCTGGTAAATCTTGGTGTCGTCCCAAGCCGGATAGGTTTTTGATTGGATCCAACAACCAATCGGCTTCCAGCGGGGAGACATAGACCGGTGGATGTTGATAGCGGTTGCGAATGGCCTCCAGAGAAAAAATATGATCGTAGTGGGTATGGGTCAGAAAAATCGCACTTAGGGGCTTGTTTAAAGCCTGTAGTTGCTCCAGAATACGATCCAAGTCACTACCTGGATCTACTAAAATGACAGAGCTTTCAGATTCTAAGTAATAGGTGTTTTCACCCGCTAGGGGGTTAAAAGATTGATGAATCGGCATAGGAACTCCTTTCTCTACCAGTATACCATGTTCGGTCGGAAACGGTATACGACCAGGGGTGAGTCGGATTGGCGGACGAAGTTATGATTCTTGAATGATCGACAGAAATCTGACATTTTATAAAATTTTGACCAAATGAATCTGGACTGCTATAATGTTCCATGTACTAAAATGAAAAATGGAGGAAGAGCATGAATACTCTACCAAATTGTCCAAAATGTAACTCTGAATATGTCTACGAAGATGGCCTCCTTTTGGTCTGTCCAGAATGTGCCTATGAGTGGGACCCAAATGCAGAAGTTGAGGAAGGACTTGTAGCCCTTGATGCCAACGGTGTGAAATTGGCAGATGGTGATACTGTAACCTTGATTAAGGATCTCAAGGTGAAGGGGGCTCCAAAAGATTTAAAACAAGGAACCAAGGTTAAAAACATCCGCCTGGTTGAAGGGAATCACAATATCGATTGTAAAATCGATGGCTTTGGAGCTATGAAATTGAAATCTGAATTTGTGAAAAAGGTTTAATTGTAGGATAAACAAGATTTATGCTCAGTTACCGGTTTCTCTTGTTGATCCTTTCGACCATTGGTATTAGTTTAGAAATCCTTGAAGATGGTTGGGGGATGTTGTTGTATTATACCCTTCAATCAAACATTCTGGTTTGGCTATTTCTTTACTATACTCTCTGGAGTCGCTCCCAAAAACGAAGCCAGGGTTTTTACCGGGTTAAGGCTGGTGTGACCATGGCGATTTTAATCACCTTTGTGGTCTACCATGTTTTGCTAGCCCCAGCGGCAGCTCCGGAAGATTTTTACACCTTGAAAAATCTCTTAGTTCATTATTTGGTACCTCTGGCCTTTGTTTCGGATACCTTGCTATGGGATCCGCCACGGCAATATCGCCTCTTTGATCCCTGGCTGTGGACCTTTTTCCCCATGTATTATCTAGGCCTAGCTCTGGTCAATGGTTTGGTTTTAAAATGGCCGATTCCAGGAGCTAAGCATAGTCCCTTTGCCTATTATTTCCTAGATGTTCATGAATATGGCCCGGCCTATGTCATCCAGCATGCAGCCGTTATTTTTGTGGCCTATTTGTTGGTTGCTTATCTTTTATGGGCTTTTAAACAAAAAAGATGGAAAAACCGTAAGAAGCTTGTTTAGTTTCTTGCAAAAAAGGTAAAAAAATGCTACCCTAATTCAAGAAAGTTTTCCTTTAATTCTGTCCCGTGAGGCAGGCAAGGAGAGTCAGATGGAAGAAACTGGGTACAGTTTATTTTGTGGAACCTCCTTGTATAAGGAGGTTTTTAGTTTGCAAAAAGGAGATTTGAGACATGCGGGTCAAAGAAGTTGTTGATGATGTGACACTGAAGCGGGCAATCACGCGCATCATTTATGAAATTATGGAGCGGAATAAGAATTTGGACCAATTGGCCTTGGTAGGGATTAAACGCAGGGGCGTTTATCTGGCCAAACGGATCCAAGAACGCTTGGAGCAGTTGGAAGGGATCCAAATTCCCTTGGGTGAGCTGGACACCAATCCTTTTCGGGATGACCAAAAGGGAGGAGAGGATACCTCTGTGATTCCCTTTGATGTCGACAAGCGGAATCTCATTTTGGTAGATGATGTACTCTACACAGGCCGAACCATTCGGGCAGCCATTGATGCTCTGATTAGTCGCGGCCGGCCGAATAAGGTATCCTTAGCCGTTTTGGTGGACCGGGGGCATCGGGAACTGCCGATTCGGCCAGACTATGTTGGTAAAAACATCCCGACTAGCTCTAAAGAACAAATCTCTGTTCAGTTAACTGAGTTGGATGGCCAGGATTGTGTCCTGCTTAGTGAAAGTGAGTAGGAGTATTAAATGACAAAATCGGTTGTGGTGCTGACCGGTGCATCCAGTGGCATTGGTGAAGCGACAGCTCGGCTTCTGGCTCAAATTCCCAATTTATCGCTAGTCTTAGTGGCGCGGAACCAGCAAAAGTTGAAGCAGCTTGCCCAGGACTTGAAACAAACGAGGGACCTGGATGTGCTTGTTTATCCCTTGGACTTGACCCAGCTGGAGTCGATTCCAGACCTGGTTGAAGCAGTTCGGGCTAAGTTTGGGCGCTTGGATGTCTTGTTGCATGTCGCTGGTATGGGAGATTTCAAGCCAGCCTTGGAGCAGGAGTTGAAAAACGTAGAAACTCAGTTTCAAGTCAATACCTTGTCGGGGATTGTCTTGCTCCAAGCTGCTGGCCGCCAGATGGTGACGCAGGGCGAGGGTAAGCTCCTAGTGGTGGCCTCGATGTCAGCCAAGCTCCCGACCCCACAATCCTCGGTGTATGCAGCCAGCAAGAGTGCGATCAATACCTATGCCAGTGTTTTGGGGATGGAACTGGAACCCTTGGGAATCCCAGTAACGGTGGTCAATCCCGGTCCAGTCCGAACGCCCTTTTTTAAGCATAGCTCGGCCATGCAGGATTACATTAAAAATGTAGACCGCTTTGCGATGGATGCGGATCAGGTGGCTCAGAAGTTGGTGGATTTGGTGGTGCGGACTGGACCCATGCCAAGAGAGGTCAATCTGCCCTTTACTATGCGCCTGGCCTATCTGGGACAGCGCTTTTTTCCAGGACTGGCTCGCTGGCTGACCTTACGTTTCGCAAATTTTAAATAAAAACTACGAATGAACTAAATGGAAGGAGGGAAGTGATGACAAAAAGATTACTCATCTTGGAAAATGGTCGCGTCTTTGAAGGCCGGCCATTAGGAGCGGATCAGGATGTTACAGGCAATCTGATTTTATCCCATCATACCAGTGGACATCAGGAGATCATTTCCAATCAAACCTATAGTGGGCAGTTGCTAGCCTTTACTTACCCACGTATAGGCAATACCGGTTTTTATCGAGAACTAGATGAGTCCCTCCAACCCTCCTGTCGGGCCGTGATTGTGTCCGTTTATCGGCCCCAGAGTTCCTTCTGGAAGCAGGAACAAGACTTGGATGCCTATCTGAAAGCCAAAGGTATTACGGGGATTCAGGGGATTGATACCCGAGCTCTGGCGCGTATCTTGCAAAAAGAAGGCCCTCTGAAGGCGACCATAGCTGATGAAGGGGATAGTTTGCACCATATTTTAGACCAGCTGGTAGCGACGGTCTTGCCCAAGGATGATGCCCGCCAGGCCTCAACCCGGGCTCCCTTCCCAGTTCCTGGAGTCGGGAAGAATATTGTGCTCTTGGATTTTGGTGTGAAGCACGCCTTGCTGAGAGAGTTGTCCAAGCGTTCAAGCAATATTGTGGTACTCCCCTATGACACTCCCTTGGAAAAAATCCGTTTGTACCAACCAGATGCCATTGTGCTGTCTAGTGGACCAGGGGATCCCCGCTATTTGGGGACACCTGCCTTACTGGAGACCTTATTGCAGCTCCAGGATTGTTATCCGGTCTTAGCGATTGGCTTGGGCCATTTGCTCTTGGCCTTGGCCAATCGGGCGGAGTTAGAGCGATTGTCCCAGCCTATAAGTGGACGTCATGCCCTCTATGAACCGCTCACCAACCAAGTCCTAATTGCGGATTATTACCATCAATACCCGATTAAGCGGAAGCAATTCCCCAAACATCTGTTGGCTACTCATGTGACCCTGGATCAAGACTATGTAATTGGTTATCGTCACCGCCGTCGTCCAGTCCTTTCAGTTCAGTTTTCCCCGGAGGGATCACCAGGCCCTCATGATCTGGTCTACCTACTGGATGAGTTTTTCGGTTTACTAGGGTAAGGAGGTCCTGTTTGAAAAAGTTAGTCTTGACACCAAGTGAATTAAATCAGAATCAGGAGCGAACCTTAAACCGTCTCTTGCAAAAAAACAAAAGCTGGCTTCATCATCCTTTTCAAGACTTAGAAGCCCTGCTGAAGGATTTGATGGAGCATCCTGATGCTACTATCTTTCCCTTGTTTTTAAACCGAGATTTGATTGATCTACTGATTGAGGTCCAGAAATTAGAGGTATGGCCTCAGATGCGGTCCAAATGGCATAGTTATCCAGCTAGTTCTCTAGAGTATCTCTTATATCCTGAACTGTTTCAGGCGCAACTGGAGCACCTAGGTTTGAATATGACCAAGAGCCAATTGATTTATGGTTGGGAGGATTTGCAGGAACGGTTAGAAGATCTGTCCTTTCCAGTCTTACTCCGAGACTCCCTACAGATGCATGGCCAGGAACCGATTACGGTTGGGAATACGGAGGAACTGCAAGCGGCTTATGAGTCTTTTCAGGACTTGGTGCTGCCCTTGCCCTACTATATCGAGAGTCCTATGAAAGGCTTACGAGAAATCGAATTAGTCCTGGTGCGGGATTCCTTTGATTCAAGTTTTGTGTTGGGAACGGCGGAGCATATTGAGCCTGTTGGCTTGCATCGTGATGATGCGACGCTGGTTTTTCCCGTGCAAAGTTTGGCTGATTCAGCCCTACAATTTTTACGAAATTATTCGATTCGGCTAGCCCGAGGTCTGGGCCTCCAGGGGATCATCTCCTTACGCTTTGCCTGGAATCCCAAGAAGGAACAGGCCTTCCTCTTGCAAGTAGGTCTGGGATTGAATGACAGTGCGCTTATGATGAGTCAGATTCTACGCCTGCCTATGGCGGAACTGATGCTCCATATTTTAGAGGGAAAATCTGTTCAAAGCATGCCAGGCTGGAAAGCGGGTGAGCCAGCTATGGACTATTTGGTAGCTCGCTTTCCGCTGGACTTTAGCCAGGAGCTAGCTGGGGATAGTGGTCTTACGAGACAATCCACGGGGCAATTTTATGCCTATGCCCGCAATTTAGAGGCGACTCTGCTCAAGGGCCTGGCGGTCTTGGAAGCGCGGGTCGATTTTCCCTTGGAGCGCCTGAGCGAGGAAGATTTGATTGATCATTTGGTCCGT
This sequence comes from Streptococcus danieliae, assembly GCF_025447695.1. Lineage (NCBI taxonomy): Bacteria > Bacillati > Bacillota > Bacilli > Lactobacillales > Streptococcaceae > Streptococcus > Streptococcus danieliae. The sequence continues at coordinate 9,405 of NZ_JAOBSU010000021.1, forward strand.
CAGCGTTCTGACCGCCTCCTTTATCTTTTAGAAGCCTTACGACGTGGCTTGTCTGTTGCCTATATTCAGGGACTCACGCATATTGATTCGCTCTTTTTAGAGGCTTTAAAAGGGGTTGTTAGCTTGGAAAAAGAATTGGCTGATAATCCAGGAGATTTAAACCAGCTGCGCCAAGCCAAGGCCTTTGGTTTATCCGATCGACGAATTGCCCAATTGTGGAAGGAGTCAGAAGAGGATATTTGGGACTTACGGGTGGCAGAAGGAATCCTCCCAACCTATAAAGAGATTGAAGGCTGGGTCGGTTTTGCAGTAGCCTATTATTCTAGCTATGAAATGGAGAATGAGGCCCAACAAAGTGTTCACCCCAGCACTGTTTTCCTCTATTCCGACCAGGATCCTTGGCTAGGACAGGACCTTTGGAAGGAATCTATTTTGGTGGGCAGCAATAGTCCCCTAGAAGTCGGCTTAAAGCAATACCTAGAGCCGTTGATTCCAGAACTAATTGACCAAGTCTTATTGTTAGAGGACCCGGATAAACTTTACGGCAGCCCTGAGATTCGGAGCTTAAACTTACGTAACTTCTATACCCGAGATGGATTTGATTAAAAAATTTTAAAGCTGTCAAGTTTTTTTCTTGACAGCTTTTTGAGAAGGTGTTAGAATAGCTATTGTTGAGTTTCCTTAACAAAAGAAAAAGTATTAGAAAAGAGAATTTATAAAATGGCAGTTAAAATCCGTTTGACTCGTATGGGTTCTAAAAAGAAACCTTTCTACCGTATTAACGTTGCAGATTCACGTGCACCACGTGATGGTCGTTTCATCGAAACAGTTGGAACTTACAACCCACTTGTAGAAGAAAACCAAGTAACTCTTAAAGAAGAGCGCGTTTTGGCATGGTTGGAAAATGGTGCGCAACCATCTGACACAGTACGTAACATTCTTTCAAAAGCTGGAATCATGAAGAAATTCCACGAGTCAAAATACTCTAAATAAAAAGGTTAGCTTATGGACACGATTGAAAATCTCATTATTGCAATTGTGAAACCCTTGATTTCACATCCAGACCAATTAACGATTCGTATCGAAGATACGCCTGAGTTTCTGGAGTATCATCTAGACCTGCATTCATCAGATGTTGGTCGTGTGATCGGTCGGAAAGGTCGGACTATCTCCGCGATAAGGACGATTGTTTATTCGGTCCCAATTGATTCAAAAAAAGTTCGGATTGTGATTGACGAGCAAGATTAGTTTTGCTTTTAGTCATCCGAGTAAAGGCATTTTGTTAACCAAAGTTAGTGAGGCTAGACTTTTGTCCCAGCCTCTTTTTTCGTAAAAATGGAGAAAAAGATGGAGTATCTAAATGTTGGAAAGATCGTCAATACCCAGGGCTTACAGGGAGAAATGCGGGTCCTATCCGTGAGCGATTTTTCAGAAGAGCGCTTTAAAAAAGGCAATCAATTGGCCTTGTTTGATCCCCAGGATCAATTTGTCCAAATGGTAGAAATTCATAGCCACCGCAAGGTTAAGCAATTTGATATTATCAAATTTAAGGGGATGTACCATATCAATGACATTGAGAAGTACAAAACCTACAGCTTAAAAGTTGCAGTTGAAGACCTCAGCGAATTAGAAGAAGGCGCTTTTTACTACCATGAAATTATTGGCCTCCCTGTTTATGAAGGGGACCAATTATTAGGAGAAATTAAAGAAATCCTGCAGCCAGGAGCCAATGATGTCTGGGTAGTGAAACGCAAGGGGAAGAGTGATTTGCTTCTCCCTTATATTCCGCCAGTTGTTTTGGAGGTCGATCTGGAAGCTGGTCGTATCTTGGTTGAGGTACCGGAAGGACTAGATGATGAGAATTGATATTTTGACCCTGTTTCCGGAAATGTTTTCGCCCCTCGAGCATTCGATTGTTGGCAAGGCTCGGGAGAAAGGCTTGTTAGAGATTTCTTACCACAATTTCCGGGAATCGGCAGAAAAGGCCCGTCACGTGGATGACGAGCCCTATGGTGGAGGTCAAGGAATGCTCTTGCGGGCACAACCGATTTATGACGCAATTGAAGCTATTCAAGGACGAGACAAGGCACGGGTCATTCTATTGGATCCAGCTGGTCGCTCCTTTGATCAGGCCTATGCCGAGGAGCTGTCCCAGGAGGAAAATCTAATCTTTATTTGTGGCCATTATGAGGGCTATGACGAGCGGATTAAGCCCTTGGTAACCGATGAGATTTCCTTGGGGGATTATGTCCTCACAGGGGGCGAATTGGCTGCCATGACCATCATCGATGCGACAGTCCGCCTGGTACCCCAGGTGATTGGCAAGGAAAGCAGTCATACAGACGATAGTTTTTCGTCCGGTCTTTTGGAGCATCCTCAGTACACACGGCCTTATGATTTTCGAGGGATGACTGTACCAGACGTTTTGATGAGTGGTCACCACGAGCATATTCGCCAATGGCGTCTTTTTCAAAGTTTGAAAAAAACTCTAATAAGGCGACCAGATCTGTTGGAGAGTTATTCTCTAAGCAAAGAAGAAGAGAAATTTTTGCAGATGATTCAAGAAAATCGAGAAATTGAGGAATTGTTCTAAAAAATCTTGACAGGGACTTTTGACTTGTGTATAATATAATAGATTTTAACTTGAAGGGAGTGAGATGGAATGTCAAAAACAGTGGTACGTAAGAACGAATCATTAGATGATGCACTTCGTCGATTCAAACGTGCGGTTACTAAAGCTGGTACTCTTCAAGAAACACGTAAACGTGAATTCTATGAAAAACCTTCTGTAAAACGTAAACGTAAATCAGAAGCAGCTCGTAAACGTAAGAAATTCTAATAGTAAAAGCAGTCCTTTTGGATTGCTTTTTTCTGCTATTAATTGCAAAAAAAATTGAGACCGGAGTCCCAATTTTTAGATGTTTTATTTTTTCTCAAGAAGAGCCTTGATATCTTGAAGCAAGTCCACTTCAGATGGTCCAGCAACTTCTTCTTCTTCAGCTTTAGCTTTAGCACCAAGATTTTGTGCTTTTTCAACAGCTTTAACAACAAAGAAGAGAACAGTACCGATGATTAGGAAGTTGATGATAGCACTTAGGAAGTTTCCGTAAGCAACACCGTTCCAAGTAAGGTCAGCGATTTTTTCTACTTGAGCAGCTTTCAAAGCTGGGTTCAAGAAGAGTGGTGTCAATACATCATCTACCAAAGAAGTGATGATTTGTCCGAAAGCAGCCCCGATAATCACGGCCACAGCAAGGTCAACAACATTTCCACGCAAGAGGAAATCTTTCAATTCTTTTAACATAAGAATCTCCGTTCTTTTATTTGATACGAATACATTATAGCCAAGTGAGCTTGAAAAGACAATGGATTTGCTTGATTTTTTTAAAAGTAAAAGAAAATCGGCTTATTTTACAAACACAACTATTTAGGATAAAATGAAGAAATAGCGATTGGGGAGGAGGGGACATGGTTTCAACACAAGAAATTCAAGATTTAAAAAGTCGTGTGAATATTGTGGATGTCATTGGAGACTATCTGCCTTTGACTAAGGCTGGCCGTCATTATCTAGGATTATGCCCCTTCCATGGAGAAAAGACGCCCTCCTTTAATGTTAACCAAGAGAAGCAATTTTACCATTGCTTTGGGTGTGGCAAATCGGGAGATGTTTATCGCTTTGTTGAGGAGATTGATGGTATTCCCTTTATGGAAGCTGTTGCCAAAGTGGCTCGCTTCATAGGCGAAACGATTGAGGTTGCTTCCTCCATACAAGGCCAACCTCAACGACCATCGGAAGAGGCAGACTTAATAGCCTTACATGAAGAAGCAGCGGTTTTTTACCAGGCTATCTTATTGACCTCTACAATGGGGACAGAGGCCTTGGCCTATTTGGAATCCAGGGGACTGTCTCGGGAAGACATTGAATATTTCGGAATTGGTTTAGCGCCGGATCGCGGGAATTACCTCTATGATCGCGTGGTCCAAAAGTTCAATTTTGGAGAAGAGCGTTACCTGGATTCAGGGCTTTTTCATATTGAACAAAATAAGCTGGTCGACTCTTTCTACAATCGGATTATGTTTCCTTTAACCAATATGAAGGGGCAGGTGATTGGCTTTTCCGGCCGGATTTTTGGAGATTCATCGGACCAGCAGGCCAAATACAAAAATAGTCGTCGGACCAAAATTTTTAATAAAAGTTTTGAATTCTATCATTTGAACCAAGCTTTACCCCATTTAAAAAAGGCTAAAGAAGTCTACTTAATGGAAGGGTTTATGGATGTCATAGCGGCCTATCGAGCGGGTGTCAAAAATGCTATCGCAACTATGGGAACAGCGCTGACGGCCGAGCATGTCCAACGCTTGCGAGCCTATCAGCCCGCGGTGGTTTTGGCCTATGATGGTGATGATGCCGGTCAGGCAGCTATTGAAAAATCGATCCAAGAGCTCAAGGGCTTCTCGGTCGAAGTGGTTCGTTTTGCGCAAGGCATGGACCCTGATGAATACCTCCAGGCTCATTCCCCGGAAGACTTGCGGATCTGTCTGCAGGAAACCCGCATGGATTCTATCGAATTTTTGATGGACTATTACCGTCCATCTCAGCTGCAAGGAGTACAGGCCCAGCTGGCCTATGTGGAAAAGCTGCTACCTTTTATTGCAACCTTGCCGACTGAGTTGCTGAGAGAGGTTTATATTCGAAAATTATCTCAGGAAGCCACGGCCTTTGATGTGGCCCAGTTGGAACAAATGCTGGGGCAGGCTCGGGTTCAGCTTGCTGCAGGAGCGCCCCAGCAGGTTCAGTTGCCTTCGTTTGAGATGCGAGTCCAACTTCCTAAAAGCCGCCTAACCAATACCGAGCGGCAATTGTTGCATCGCTTGATTCACCATAGCAACTTATTGAACGAATTTCGATTTTTGGAAAATTTTCATTTTGTTGAAAAGGATCATGAGCACCTCTATCAGCTCTTGCTTGAAAAAGGGCAGGTGACCAGTCAGGATTTAGCCCAGGAATCGGAGGAAATCAATCATCTCTGGTATCAAATTTTGGAACTGAATCTCCCTCCGCAAATCGGAGATGAGGAAATTGAACAGTTAGTGCGGACCCAAGAGTTAGAAAAAAATCGATTAAGAAGTAAAAAAATTGCACAAAGCATTCAAGCAGCCTCGCAAATTGGTCGTCACGATCAAGCTGTCTTAGATTTAAATGAACTGATTGCCCAGAAAAGAAAAATGGAGTAAGGAATGGCTAAAAAACAAAAAGAAGTAACAACATTAGATGTTCAGATTGCAGAATTTATTCGGAATCATAAGCTTTCTGGTACCGCAACAGATGAGGAAATCAATAGCACTCTAATTGTTCCTTTTAGTCTCGATGCAGATGGCATTGACAACCTCTTCCAAAGGATCCAGGATGCGGGTATTTCGGTTACAGATAAGGACGGAAATCCAAGTCAGCGTGTCTTGGCAGCTGAAGAAGAAGAAAAGGATTTGTCCGATGAGGAGCTGCTAGGTAGCAACTCTGCCAAAGTTAACGATCCTGTTCGGATGTATTTGAAAGAAATTGGTGTTGTGCCGCTTCTGACCAATGAAGAAGAACAAGAATTGGCAATCTTGGTGGAGCAAGGCGACTTAGAAGCCAAACAACGCTTGGCTGAAGCTAACCTTCGTTTGGTTGTTTCCATTGCTAAACGCTATGTTGGACGTGGGATGCAATTCCTAGATTTGATTCAGGAAGGGAATATGGGCTTGATGAAGGCTGTTGATAAGTTTGACCATACCAAGGGCTTCAAATTCTCAACTTACGCGACATGGTGGATTCGTCAGGCGATTACACGTGCCATTGCCGATCAAGCCCGGACCATTCGGATTCCTGTTCACATGGTTGAGACCATCAACAAATTGGTTCGGGAACAACGGACCTTGTTGCAGGAGTTGGGACAAGATCCAACACCAGAACAGATTGCAGAACGTATGGATATGACACCGGATAAGGTGCGTGAAATCCTCAAAATTGCCCAGGAGCCGGTTTCTCTAGAAACACCGATTGGTGAGGAAGATGATAGCCATCTCGGAGACTTCATTGAAGATGAGGTTATTGAAAATCCAGTTGATTACACAACCCGCGTGGTCTTGCGTGAACAACTAGATGAGGTCTTGGACACCCTCACTGACCGTGAAGAAAATGTTCTCCGTCTCCGTTTCGGTCTAGATGATGGTAAGATGCGGACCTTGGAAGATGTTGGGAAGGTCTTTAACGTTACCCGTGAACGGATTCGCCAAATTGAAGCCAAAGCCCTACGCAAACTGCGCCAACCAAGCCGTTCGAAACCTTTGCGTGATTTTATTGAAGATTAGGAAAAAACATGGCCTATACAGAAGCAGATGTAGAAGCAATTAAAACCAAGATTCTCCATGCTTTGGAAGAAGTCTTAGACCCTGAATTAGGGATTGATATTGTTAATTTGGGACTCGTTTACGAAATCCGCTTTGACCCAGAAACAGGGAATACTGAAATAGATATGACCCTGACAACTATGGGCTGTCCTCTAGCAGATTTATTAACCGATCAAATTTACGATGCCTTGAAGCCTTTGGAAGAAGTAAAAAAGGTGGACGTTAAACTGGTGTGGTATCCAGCCTGGACGGTCGAGAAAATGAGCCGTTATGCGCGGATTGCTTTGGGAATTAAATAATGCAAAAAAAGAGGCTAGGACAAAAGTCAAACCTCATTGACTTTGGTTAATAAAATGCCTTTGACGCAGTAGCTGAGTGGGACAGAACTAAATTTTTTCAACTTTAGTTCTGTCCCACTCTCTTTTTTGTTCCAAGATATGGGGGAATGGCTCCTCTGCTTTCCCTTGAAAGAGAAGAAAATTCTATAAAAATACAAGATATAGTGTAGTTTATGAAAATTACACAAGATGTTGATTTTTCTTTTGTGAAGTGATAAACTAGTTTCCGGTTCATGAAAGGGAGGTAGGACAGATGATAAAACCTGATGATAGAATCCAAGAGCTACTTGTAAAGAAGCGGGATGGTCGAACGGTTCCTTTCGACCATCAGAAATTGTATCGAAGCTTGGAACGTAGCAATCAGGAGCTGACTGCCCCTCTGAGATCGGCTGAACTAAAGCAGCTCCAGCAAGTCCTCGAACAGGAGCTCCTTGATGGGGATGTAATCTCGGTGGGACTGATTCGCGATTTGTTTGAAAAAATTCTCCTGCAAGTCCAGCAAGAGGAGTTGTTAGCTGCTTATCGTCGCTATGCCCGTCAAAAAGAGCAGGAGCGTCTGGCAGCCCTGGATATTAATCAGGCTGTGCAACAGTTATTGGATAAGGATAGTCACCTGGTTCATGAAAATGCCAATAAGGATGCGGAGGTCTTTAATACCCAGCGTGATTTAACTGCAGGGATTGTTGGGAAGGCCATTGGCCTTAAACTGTTGCCGTCACACGTTGCCAATGCCCATCAAAAAGGGGACATCCATTTTCATGATCTGGATTATCAACCCTATACACCCATGACCAATTGTTGTTTAATTGATTTTGAAGGAATGTTGGCGCAAGGTTTTAAAATTGGCAATGCAGATGTCGAGAGTCCAAAATCGATCCAAACAGCGACCGCTCAAATTTCGCAGATTATCGCCAATGTTTCTTCCAGTCAATATGGGGGCTGTTCGGCGGACCGAATTGACCAAGTTTTAGCCCCCTATGCAGAGCTGAATTTTCAGAAACATTTACAGGAGGCTGAGCAATGGGTTCAGGAAGGCAAGGTCGAGGATTATGCGCGTGAAAAAACAAAAAAAGATATTTACGATGCCATGCAGTCTTTGGAGTATGAAATCAATACTCTGTTTACCTCCAATGGGCAAACTCCTTTTACCTCATTAGGATTTGGTTTGGGGACGTCTTGGTTTGAGCGGGAAATTCAAAAGGCCATCCTGCAGATTCGGATCAAGGGATTGGGGCGAGAAGGGCGGACAGCTATTTTCCCCAAATTGATTTTTACCTTAAAAAAGGGACTTAATTTAGAGCCCGACAGTCCGAATTATGATATCAAAGAGTTGGCGGTGGAATGTGCGACCAAACGAATGTATCCAGATATTCTATCTTATGATAAAATTGTAGAATTAACAGGTTCTTTTAAGGTCCCCATGGGTTGCCGCTCCTTTTTACAAGGCTGGACCGATCAAGCGGGTCGCGAAGTTAAGGGCACCTCTAAATACCTCCGTTGTTCTTCAAATTAAGTTATTGAAACCTTGATAAATCAACGTTTAGATTTTTAGAGGTGCCCTTAATGGTTTCGGTTTTTCCTTCCCCTTGCGTTTGTGGATAGTTTTCATCCAATTGGGCTTGAATTTTCCCTTCTTCATTTTTTGCTAAATGCATAGCATAAACATGATCTTTTGGTACCCTATAGCCGAATTCTTTAGAAGTCGCATAGGAGATAATTACATCGATATAGGAGGCAGAGTTGACATAAACATCGATTTCATTGGCCATAAAGGTTTGATAGAGATTCTGCATCTCAGAAACAGAGCGGACCCCTAGTTTGAAGTTAACACTAATCTGTCCCGCCTGCCCCTTGAGACTCTCAGGGCTAGTCCAGGTTTCCTTGGTCAATTCTTCTTTATGGGCTATCTCTATCGATTTTTTGGCCCACTCTTGAACTTCCTCGGAGGTCATCCCGGCATATAAATAAGTCACCCAGGGATAACTAATATCCGAACTAAAGGTATCGCTAATTGCTTCATATAAGCAACGAAGTTTACTACTGAAATCCTTGTACTCGTCGGACTTTTTCACGGTCTCCAAGGATTTATCGCCCTCAAGACCTTCATACTGACTGTACAGATACTCATAATCGGAACGTAAATCAGCAGCAATTTCTTCGATAGATACATCCTGTCCCTCCTTGTTCCGCAGTTCCTCACCAACAGTCTCTAGAGGAACATCCTTCCGAATAGCTGCTTCAAACGCATCTGGAGTCATTTTAAAAGCCAAATGCTCAATTTGATAGTAAGGTAGCCTCACCGATATCATTAATAACAGTCGTATTGTCCCAGTCGAAGACCGCATAAGGTTTTTGATCTTTGTCATAAGCAGAACTCTTTATCCCGTGCTCCTCAATCAATTTCTGCAAGCGTTGGTGAATCTCTGGCTTCCAATTTCCTTCTAGCAAAATGGTAGCTTCCATTTTCTCATTCTGCTGCCGACTCATCTCAGCCGCCTTTGATTTACTTACTTCTTTTTCCTGTGACTGACAAACTCCCAAGGTTAGAGCCAAACCACTAATAGACCATACTTCCACATGAAACGAACCTCCCAATATCCTCTCTATAGCAAAAAATGGCAGAGGAAGCCCTTGAATCTCTGTTCGCTCCATTGCGATTCAAGTCGGCTTCCTTGCCATCCCTTATATTTTGTAAGCATTTAAATTATACTCCACTCCACACCCCTTGTCAAGATATTTTTGAAAGGGACATGGCGCTTTTCCCAAAAGAAAAAGAAACGCTGCTCACTCAACGTTTCTCAGAATCGCTATAAAGCATTAAAAATGGGATTGAAATCCCTTAAACCTGACGGAAGACATGGGATTCGAACCCACGCACGCTGTTACACGCCTACCGCGTTTCCAACACGGCCTCTTAAGCCTCTTGAGTAATCTTCCACATCACTGACTTAACTAGTATACCACATTTTCAAACAGGTGCAAGTATTTTTTAAAAAAAATTGAGAGACTTTTACGAATCATTCCCGTTGTCTCTGATCCGAGGCATACCAAGGGAATAGAAGAGTATAAAAAGAAAAATCGCCACGGTAAA
>NZ_JAOBSU010000022.1:0-18650 GCF_025447695.1 Streptococcus danieliae
ACGGCATAGATGCCTTGATGAGCTAGTGTATAGGTATAGTCCTTGAAGAAATCATCCAGATTAGCATAGTGCATATAGGTCCCGCCTTCATTAGCTGGACGCCAGGACCCAGTTGTCACCACAACCCCAGAAGGTCGCGTCTGGGCACCACCACTCATTCCTGACCAGTTATTGTCCATCTTAGCAACGTTGGAATTCCCCCAATTACTTTCTAGATAGAGCTGACAGATAACCCCCGAAATAAGCAAATCGTTCCTGCGGCAATGTTCAACAATCTTGGACAGGTTTTCCTTAGATAGGGTCTTGCCTGCATACTTGATTTCTGAACCAGTGTAGCCTGTTTTGGTGGTCGCTTGTTTGGTAGCAGTCCCTTTTTTGGGATCATCCGTGGACTGATTTGAAGTACCAGTAGGCATGATGGCATTAAAAATCTCAGCTTTGTCAATTGTTCGAGTGATGTCTTTTACATTCCGACCATACTGTAAAAGAATGTCTGAACGTCTCTTACCAACCCCTTGAGCCCCTTTTCCATCATTGGCCTTGTAGATATTCAAGATGAAAGAGTCTAAGGAAGAATCCGCTTTTAGTTTTGTAACTAACTCAATTTCAGCATCAAACTTATTGGCAATGGATAGTAGACGGTTTAAAGCTGTATCTTCGCCTTCCCACTCCAGTTTTCGTTGTTGATCCTTGACCTCATTAATTCCAATTTTAATGGCATTATTCTGAACCATTTCCCAGAGATTCATGTACTCAATAAAGGTCATGGCTTTATCTGACTTATAAGCTCCTAAATATTCATTGGTAAGCTCTAATGATAGGTAATAACAGGAGCACTCAATAGAATCCTCGTTCTCTGTAACTGTCATCACGTTAAATAGATAAGTCCGACCTTTGTAGCGAAAAGAGACAAAGGCTCGCTCATTTAAAACATTATAAGTTTTAGAGGTCATCGTATCGTATTTGAGGGCTTTTTTATAGACCGAAAAATTAAACACCGAAGAGGCTGTCTCTAAATTACGGCGCCACTCGTCATTAAAAAAATTCAAAGTGCCATCTTTGTCATTCTCGACAAAGGCAACTTTTTTCAAGTTCGCATCGTGAATTGTTAATAGCACTATAACCACCTTTCCTCAAATCGTATTGTTACCCGAGGCACCTTTCTAGTCCACTTGGAGGCAAAGAACTGAAGTTCCGACTCTCCCGGAGGAATCCGGATAAAACCAGCGCCGTCAATCAAAAGATTGGCATTCATCACGCCGTCAACCTGAATCGTGTCGTCTTCCGAATTGATGACGACTTTGGACTGTTTGCCAAAAGGATTTGTTGGCTTGTCCGTGAACTTTTTACCGAAGTCCATTCGGAAGTAAAGTTCATCAAGGTACATATGCGTTGGCCATTCGCTACCTGGATAACCGCCCCAAACAACATGGATCTTAGCTGCTTTTTTACCCTTGATGTTGGGAGCAGTTACCCGAAAATGAGAACCAAACCAATAGACGTCCACTTGGTCGTCCTTTCGATTCAAATCCGACCAACCACGGTCCCTATTGAAGGGATTCTCCTCGTTTTTGTGGCTCGGTTTGAATTTCCATTGTTTCAAAAACTCAAAACCACCTTTGCCGTCTGTGGCAAAGAAATTGTACTCAGTCTCAAAATCAGCTCCCCGTTTGATGGTCTCCACACCATAAAGGAAGGCGCCACTTTCGTCTGAGACAATGACCTTGAGAAAGCCACGCTGATTCACGCGCCCACACCAAAAAATCTGACGCCACCAAATGTACTCACTCGTGGTTCGTTCACTGCCTGGAATAACCCAGGTCAATCCCGCAGAACTGGCTCCCTGGTTTTGGCCGACCTCTCCGAGAGAGTTCAGAGCCAAGTGATTCCTTCCCCAAACATTCTCAACCTTGAGACTGGCATTTTGCACGTCGCTATTGTCATTTCTGACCGCCACGTTCTTTTGTGCCAGATTAGGCCCGCTTGCTTGAGTGTGTCCACTAGACTGACTTGATAAAGCCAATCTTGGCAGACTGTAGTTAGAAGTGCGGACAGTCAAACGGTTGGGTGAGTAGCCCCCTTGACCAGTTAGCCAGCCAGAAACAGAGATAGTTTTGGCACCATTCCCATCATGAGTGACCGAAATTGTTTTCTCAATCAAAAGAATGCTGGAGTTTTTTGTCAGCATTTGCGGCCGCCCTGAGTAAGTAAAGGTTTGGCCACTAACTGTAACGGAAGCATTGATGTCATACAAAGCGAAGGTCCATCCCTGATTCAAGAGATGAGCCCTCATCTTAACTTGACTGGTTCGAGAGCTGGTATTTTGACTAAGTGTTTCAAGAGTGATTCGTAGTCTGTAACCTCTATCGTTATTTGAAATGAACTCCATTCGAGACCCGCCAGAAGAACCTCCGTAAGAGGAAGAAGGAAGAGATACACTATTAAAGAGTCTCCCTCCCTTAAAATCGAGCAGAGGTTCAGAAGCACGAACGTAGGAGTCAGCATCAACTTTTGATTCATCACCCAAAGCGCTGATACCCTCACGATTAACAAAGGCTAAATAGCCATTCGATTCTTCATGCTCTACTTCGATGATTGGGAAGGCATCAACTGTCCCTTGATTGTCAACGGTATAGATGATTCGGTCACTTTCTACACGGTGGGTGGTGACCTCCTTATAGGTAGTAGAATGGGCAACACCATCGGGGACTAGGAAGGTGATTGTCGCCTCGTCATACCAAGTCGTGATAGCTCCAAGCGAAATATCGCCATCAGACAAGGCCCAATAATAACGATCTGGTTCATCCGAGAATTCCAATTTTAAAGGGACTGTCGTGTGTAACAGCCCCGCAATTTTTTCTCTCAGCTTATTGAGATTTTTATATCTTGATTCGTAAGGTTGCGTAGTATCAACAAATTGAATATCAGATAGCTTCACTGAAGCCAAAGAAAAACGAACTCGAATTTCTTTCATGCCTACTTTAACCCGATTTACTGTAGCCCCGAGGGTCAGAGCCGGATTGGTAGTCACATCGCGCTTATTCCCGATATCCCTTTCAACTGAGATGACATCAATCAAATCACTAAAATTCACATCGTTGTAAGTCATTATGATTTTTTCATCCATCACCGTTTTCCTTCCCTCAATAATTTGTTAATCCGTGCTTCATTAGCCTGATAGCTAGCTATATCCCTACCAGTTACCCGAGCAAACTCCTGACCATTGATGTTGAATACAACCTCACGACCAAGAGAAGCTTGAATAGTATCTAGAGCTTCGCTAAGAGCATCAAAACGCCTTTCCTCTCTACGATTGACCAATTGGTGGGTAATATCTCCCTTGATTTCCCCAAGATTTGCCTGATAACTCAAACGATTATCAAATAAATCATCCAGGCGCAAATCAATTTCACTAGCTTCTTCGACTAGGTCATCAATAGCCTTCGTCACAAACTTAGCGCTCTTTTCGATACCGACAGCCATCCCTTGACCTATGAAAATACCAACCTCATCACGGAACAGTCGAGATGGAGAATGGATTTTAGCCTTGGCTTGGGCTGCCCGCTCAGCTTGAGCAACTAATGCATCCGCTGCAGCTGTTACAGCCCCCAGTGCTGAAAGCATTCCTTGAGCTAAACCTTGGCCAATCATAGCTCCTACATTACGCATAGCCCCAACTCCAGCCTGCGCTCTCGATACTGCCGCTTGCACTAACGAATTCATGGCGCTAGAAACTTGACCAGAACCACTTCGAATCCCTTGGGCTAGGTTTCGAGTAGTTTGCTGACCAATCTGACGTCCTTGAGCTTTCATCCGATTCCCAACCGAAATAACCGCCTGTAGGGCTCGGTTCATAGCTGATTGTACTTGGCTACTCATAGTATTAAAGGCAGACACGACCGCCTGGGTAGCACCCGGAATCCCATTCAATTGACCGACAATTTGACTTGCGCTAGATCCAACTTGGGACATGCTTGCTGAAACCATTGCCAAAGCTGCGCTTAAAGCTGTGAAACCTGCTGTAAGAGCCCCAAGCGATACTCCAACCACGGAGAATTGAGTGGCCAACAGGGTCATTCCTGCCCCAGCTACAAGTAGCGTTGGCCCAATTGAACTAATCTGGTCTTTGAATAAGGTAATCGGTGCATTAATCGCTGATAAACCTGCTAGGCTTGCGACTGCTTGAGCCGCAAATGTCTGGAATCCTGTTGCAGCAGTTGTCATGATTTGAGGAAGTTGCGCCATGGTTTCTTTCAGTGGCCCAATCCCTGTACTAAAAGCAGTCATGGCTGCTGCTGCAGGTTCTGCTTCAGTTGAGAATGAAGTCATTCCTTTTCCGACTTGGGACATTGCTGAACCAAGTTCAGTCATAGCTCCAGAGTGTTTAGCCATATCACCAAGTCCAGATGCAACTTTGAAGAGCGTTTCACCTAGATCAACAATATTCATGTCAACTAGAATCTTAATTCCCTGGGCCATCTCCTTAACTCCACGACCTGCATTTAAAGCTGCATTTCCGATCGAATCAAAGATTCCAGAGATACCATCTAGAACATTTCGAACAGCACCACCAAAGCTATCAATTACCCCTTGTGCGTCCTCCAGAATATCACTAATCTGTTCACCCAGGGTTCCAAACAACTCCGTAATCGAATCGATAATCGGACCAAGATTATCAACTAGATTATTAAAAGCATCAATAATCTGAGACAATACCGGAGCAACGGCGACCACCATTTCAGTTACCGCAGGCATGAATGGTGCTAGTGCTTGAACAATCTGCACAATGGAGTCTGCAACAATTTGTACAAGAGTCGTAAAGGTATTGCTGATAATCTCCACAATGGGAGTTGCAGCTGTGATAATTTCAGCTACTCCAGAACTAATCGCTGAAACAACCTGGCTAATAGCATCTCCTAAAGCTGTAATCACAGGAGCTAGTCCGCTAAAGGATTCTATAATGGTTGCAATAGCTTCGCCTACTGCTGTAATAGCTGGAGACATCATGGCAAAAGCTGTAGCTACAATTGGTAGAACAGGAGCGACAGTAACTAAGGCATCAGCCAAACCTTGAAAAGCCATTTGAACAACTGTACCAATAGCTTTCCCCACACTAACAATCACATCACCTACAGCTCTGAGTATTTCAGAAACTCCTTGGCTCTGTGTGGCTAACAAGGTAAAACCTGCAGCTATAATGGCAATTGCTGCACCGATACCAACTGCCGCAATCGCAAATGAAGTACCAAATGCAATTAAAGTAGCTGGATTTAACCCTCTCATTCCTTGCATGATGCCCTTCATAGCAGCGCCAAATCCTTTTCCAAAACCCTCAAAAGTTTTCCCTAAGCCTTGTAAAGTAGATTTTAAAGCACCCCCTAATCCTTGGAAAGTTGACTTCAAAGCATTTCCCGCGGATCTAAGCACATTAGAAATCCCATTAAAAATCTGTGAGATTGTACTTTTGGACTTTTTGATACCGTTTGTAGCACCATCTACAGATTCTTCTGCTTTCTTTTTAAAAATACTGAATGGATTAAAAGATTTTAGGAAATTAAAACCCTTAAAAGCCAATATAGCCCCAGCAACACCCGAAACTGTTCCCCTCCAAATGTCACCACTAATCATTTGTGACAAGTTGGCAATCGCTTGAACAACTTTGGAAATGAACTTGATAACATAACCTACAGCTACTCCAATAACTTCCCAGGGGATAAGCCCTGACAACTTTTCAGACAGGTCTAGGCCGGCTTTTACCAAGTCATAAAAGGCATCTACAACAGCATCGATAGCCCCTGCTTTTTGTAGACCTGAAATAAAATCTCCAACAGCCGTAATGGCATCTTGAACCGAAAAAATAAAAAGATTGAAAACTTCTCCGACTGCTTCCATAGCATTTGAAAAAGTATTCGATTCCGACGCCATGCCTCTAAAAACTTGCGCAGCTACAGAACCCAGTAAATCAAACGTATGCAATAGGTTCTGAAAGAGACCTGTATCTCCAATTGTTGCAAATGCCGACTTGAACAATCCCCCAATTGTCGATAACACACCAGCTACTTTTTCAACGATCCCCTCAATGTCAATTCTATTGAGAAAATCACCTAGTCCCTTAGCCAGCTTATCAAAATTGATTTTATCAATGGCGTTGCTAACGGCATTAACCGCTTTGATTCCGAATTCATTCAATTTATCAAATGCGGGCATCAATTTATTCGATAGACCTTCTTTTAATCCATCAATGGCCTGGTCTACTGTTTTAAATTCAGTGGCCATCTTTTGGAAAGCATCAGAATTTCCAGCGCGCTCCATAGCGTCAAAGAATTCTTCTGTGCTGATTTTTCCATCTTGAACCGCTGCAACCAGTTCATCAGTCGACATGCCCATCTCTTTTGCAACAGCTGCCATACCGGCAGGCGCTTGTTCCATCATGATTTTAAAATCCTGCCAAGCAACTTTAGGCTTTGATGCCATCTGAGTCGCTTGTTGAGATAGAGATTTCATCGCTTGAGCTGGATTTTCCGCAGAAGCCGCCAAGCCACCAAAGGCCTTAACGAGACTACCTACATTTTTTGTCCCTACGGCTTCTAATTGTGAGTAGGTGCTAGCCATGTCTGAAGCAGAATAAATGGTCTTAGTGGCAAAATCCTGCATCTCTTGCTTAGCAGCAGCAATTTCTGCACCCGATTTTCCAAAAGCCTGTAGATTCCCCTCAAAAGTTTTCCAGGCTTTTTGCGAACTATTCAATTCGGAAACCATCCCTCCAATTCCAGAGGTAACAGCTCCAATTCCTGCTGTCAAAGCTGAACTCACCAAGTTAGCCCCGAGAACCGATTTAAAGACTGAACCAACCTTTCCTGCCATTCCTGTCAAACCAGTTACAGATTGTTCTGCTTTTTTAAAAGCACTTGAAAATCCACTATCTCGAGCCTTCAATATCGCTTCAACTGTATAGCTTGTATCGCCCATTAGTACCCTCCTTTCTTGTAATGTTGCATGCGCTTCGCAATGGCTATCAGATTCTCATTGACTGGAGTCGGCTGCCCTTTACCGAGTTTTTCCTTCCAGCGCTTATCCTCGTTGTAGAAATCCTTGAAACTTTTGAATCTATACTCTTTTCCGTCTTTTATCGTTTCTTTTATGCGTCGATTCAAAAAAGCTTGAAGATGCAAGTCCTTCTCACGTTCCAACTGAGTCATCATACGACCACGGTTGCGAATTCGATATTCAAATAAGGTCATTCGATTAGCCTCGTTGAAATCGCCGATCCCGAAAAAAGCAAAAACGGTGGCTAACATGTCCTCATAAATTTCCCGAGAATCGTTTGCCACTGTGGTCTTTTTCGATTCTAGCCCTCCATCGCTTCTAGGGTTTTCTTGACTTTTAGCTTGGTCATTGGCGCAGTCTTTAAGACAGATAAAAAATCGTCAAAAGCTTGTTCCAAATCATCCCCTTGTTCTTCAATCCACAATTCAATCTCTGCAGTGGAAGGACGGCTGCGCAGAGTCATGGTTGCTGCCTGGATAATGTCTGCAAGAATAACAGGGTTATAGTCCTGTAGATAAATCACAGCTGCCTGAATCCCCATCCCGAAGGAAACACCGTTACCATTCACCTCATGGCGCTTATCCATCTCCCGAATAAAGCCGATGCCGTAGTGTAGATCATAAGATTTGCCGTTAATTTCAATTTGTTTCATTGTTTTGTCTCCTTTGTAAAAATAAAAGAGGGGAAAGCCCCCTCAACCTAGTTGCCTGATGTTGTAATAGCTGTTGTGTCTGCAAAGGCATAGCGAATTGCTGCTTCTTGGTCGGCGGTCAGAGTAGCATAGCCCTCAACCGGTTTGCCGTCAATCGCCATCTCTGTTGAAATGGTCTCCAACTCCTCTACATTAGCGGGAGTTTCCCAGTTTGACAGAGAGCCTTGAGCATAGAGCGCTGGGTACTTACCACCCTGTTTCGTTCCAGCTAGGTCAATCTCCCAAACCTCCAGCTTAAATCCTTGAAGAACCGAATCCTTCAACATTTTATTCAATTCGTCGTGGCTAGCCACTGCCTCAATCTGAAGAGTAACCTCAAGACCACCATCTGACACAACCGCTCCATCTTTGGTCTTAGTTGCCTCATTGGAACGTTCGTAGTTCCAAGAGTGTTCTGTTTGCAGAGCTAGCTTAGCAGCCGCTTTTTTATCTCCGAGTTTACGGAACATCAAGATTTTGTCTTTACCAAAATTTGCCATTTTGTTTTTCCTCTCTAATGAAATTTAAATTTTAAATCCAGCACTCCATGATAGAGCATTTCATCGGTTGAATCATCTTTCAAAATTTCAGATGAACTGGATAAATCCATGGACCACTTCCGACCATCGATTTCTTGAATAGCGGAAAATTCCTGCATCAATTTTCCAATCCAGTCTGATACCAGTTTTCGATTTTCAATCGTTCCCCAGATATCAACCTGGGCAATAACTGTCCCAATTAAATAAGACTTAGTCGGTCTCGGCAGTAACTGGGTGTAAGCAACCGTCATAAAGGGATAGGGAGTCCCCTCTTTTGGCAAGAAAGGGTAAGCATCTAGCCCAAGGACAGTCGCTCGGTGAATCAGCTCGTCATGCAACTGCTGGTCCGGTTGTTTATTTAGCAAGACCAGCTCTCCTTAAATCATCTACGAATTTGGGATGGACTGCCTCAAAAGCAGGCTTCATGAACGGTTGAGCCGACATCTTCCGTGTCCCTTTTTCGAGGTAACCCGAATAATCCGTCCCTGCTTTGACTCTAGCCACAAGACCCCCATCTGTAATCTGAAGCTTAATAGAACGCTTAGTAGCTCCTGTTGGCTTCACAAACTTCTTCCCTTGCCAATGACCTCTAAAAACAGCTCGTTGTTGAGCACCTTTTTGAAGATTGGAACCATGCTTTTTGACAACTTCTTTATGGGCCCTCAAACTCGCAGCAGTCTGCAAGTGCTTCAATAAAGGCTCGTCTCCTTTAATTTCTAGCATTGCCATCTAGCACCTCGTTTACATAAAAAATGGTTCTCCCATTCCTTTGAACCGGTTCTTGAACAATAGTAAAAGGCCGCCCGTCTATTTCAACAGAATCGACCTTTCCTTTATATCCTCTGGTGTGAATAACCAAGCTAGACTGGTTCAACTTGCCACCTAGGGCATTTAACAACTCAACCCTCACAGGAGAGGTAAAACACGGTAAATCGGCTATAACCTTTCTGTCCGACACCATTCGCCCTAACTTGCTGTCATAGCGTTTCTTTTCCTCTCGGATAAGTCTCACACGCTGGTTGTATCTCATAGTATATGAATCCCTCCCCGGCGTTCCTTGGTCTCTAAAAGGCTTAGTTTTGAGCGAATAAGGTCATCATAAGGCTCAAACTCGGACGAAGCGTCATCGTAAGTCACAGAGTGCCCTTCGATCGATTCCGCTTTTGCACCCTCTGAACCCCTGCGGTTGAAACGTTTAATCGTGCAATCCTCAATGACAAAGGCGAAAATTCCATCAACTGATTCTACTGAATAAGCCAACTTAAAATGGTCCAGCACCTTACGGATGAGTAACAAAAGCAAATCATCTTGGAGGTCATCTTCGATATCCAAGTCTAATTTTACATTCACTAGTACAGCGTTTTTGTCTAACTCGGTCATCCAATACCTCCTAGTTTAATAAATCCAGCAGCTCCTGTTTTTTCGCTTTAGGATTGTACTCAATGCCACGTTCATCTAACTTAGCTTTCAGTTCATCCAGTTTCAAATGCCCAAAATCGCTCTTTTCATCGTCGGACAAAAAACCGAGGGCAGTCAACTCCTCTGTCCTGCCCCCTTTATAGGTTTCCCCGATGTAATAGATTTCTTGGGTTTCTTTACATCGGAAAGTCTTAATTACATTCCCCATGATCTACCCTCCTAGGCTTCTGGCACAGTAGAAAGCATATAGACCTCATCCAAACGCTCAAAGGATGGTAAAGCAATCATAGAAACCTTAGTCTCCACGTTTACCGGGTCAGCATGCTTGATGGTGGTTACTGCGATACCCGTATCGACAATAGCAACCTTGGCAGCTTCTGAATTACCACCCATTAAGTCTGATTCCTCTGGTGTGGTACCAAAGACAGTTTTACCAAGCGGGCCATTTGGAGCAAGAGTTACCCGTCCATCTGGATAGAATTTCTTGGTGATTCCATCATCATCTTTATAGGTCCCATTTTCAAGGGCAACCGCAAGACCATACTCAGACTCAAGATAATTGGTCAATTCTCGGTTGGTTACGCCAGCTGCGTCAGGAGCTGTTGGTTTAATAGCAAAAAGGGTTGACTTGGCATTCTTGATTTCTGCGAAAGTCTTAGAGTTTAAAATCAACACCTCTGCCTTAGCTCCAGTTGCAGCAAGAGCGTCCATAGCTTTCGAGATGTCCGCCAAAGGAGTCGCAGTTGCAGCATCAGACCAAGCTGTTTTTACAGAGCCCTTGTTGGTATCAGCCACACCATAATCGATGTCACGAGCTACACCATTTGAGAGAATCCCGATTTTACCAGTCGCCAAAACTTGGAAACGCATAGCCTGCAAGCGAGCATGAGCCCCACTCAAAAGGCGGGTTTCATCATCAAAAATCCCCTCAATAATGGTATCAATCAAAGCTTGATTGTTTGTTTGAGCAATCAAGTTGAGCTGTTGACGGTCTGATTCCTTAACGACAATACCTTCTTTAAAGTAAGGCATTTCTTCCTCATTAAGGGTTACGTTCATCCGCTCACGAAGAGTAGCTTCGGTATCAAAAGCAGAAGCACGAATAACAACCGGCAAGCCCGCTGATCCCTTAATAAAGGCCAACTTCAAGCCAAGTTGTTTTTTAGCCGGAAAAGCACGCTCCCCCAAGCTTGTTTCCACATTCGCTTGAGAGGTGTTCCAAAAACCTGCCAAATTAGGGGCAGTCACAATATCATAAATTAAAGCCATTTCTTAAGCTCCTTTCACAAATTGGATATGAGGGAGTTTTCCCTTGATTTCATCAGTAACAGACCCACCGTTTACCTTATCAGCACGGAGAGTTCCACGGTAGACCAGGGAAGCTACCGCGTTGCCGTCTGTCACATCTGCATCATAGAGCAAAACCCCATCTGGCGCAGTCGCGTTCGCTTTGACCTTTTTCTTACGGTCTTCAAAAACGGAAGCACCATCTCCAGCTAGGAGTGTACCTGCCTTGACAATTTTTCGACCATTTTCAGTCACTGTACCAGTAGTTTCTTTATCAATTGTCACCGAAATCGCTTCATAGGTCATGTTATGCAAGATTTCAGCAACTCCAAAAAGTTTCTTTTCTGCCATATTAGCCTCCTTATACTAATTTCCCGCTAGTTTTCTTGCCCTTAGCAAGACTAGCCCCATAATTGGATTGTTTTGATACATCAGAACCGAGCCCTGGTGCATCTTGTCGAATGGTTTTCTTAACTTCTTCTGAGACCGCCTCGTTAAAAGCTGCAATAAAGTCCGTTACAACCTGTTTCGTCTCCTCGGCATCAAGAGTCACCAATCGATTCAAAAGCCCGTCAGCTAGCGTAATTCTAGACTCTAAAAGCATGTCACGAGCAATCCCCTTCATCTCATTCAGAGTTTTTTCATCTTTTAGCGATTGCAACTCTGCCAGAAGTTTCTCACGCTCGTAGTTAGCCTTTTCCTTCTCATTCATATTCGCTAACTTCTCAGCTTCATTCTGTTCAGCCTTGAATTTCTCCTCGGCATCTTTGTGCGCTTTCGCAACTGCACGATTCACAGCCTGTTGAATCTTTTCGGTTACTTCTGCTTGAGTGAATGTCTTTTCTGTTGCAGCGTCCGATTTAACCTCCTCTTGAGTGTCGACCTCCTCCTGAGTTTGTTCTTCCACTACACCGTTTTCAACTAAATCTGCCATGTTGGCCTCCTTGTTTTGAGTCATGTCTGACTATATTCTCTTGCGCAGTTTTAAGCCTTGAGCATGTTTCGGGCATAATAAAAACCGTATGGAATTCCAGACGGTTAGATTTCATGTGGTTCGTGCTTAAATTCAACTGAAACTGTTATACCAGTTTGAATAGTTTTCTTATCTTCGTGTTTAAGCGCTTTTGAAGCCCCAATGGTAATCTGTGCATCTGGATAACGCTCCTTTAAAGTGTGAATCATACTTATAGCCGTTTCTATCTTATCCATCACAACCACCGCTTCACGAAACCTTTCTTTTCCTTTTTATGAATTTCGTTCCGAACTGACTCAAACTCGTTGTTTGTAGCCTGCGCATTCTGCTCAACCAATCGATTCAACCTAATGTTCTCGCGGATCAGAAAATCGATGTGAGTTTCTGCAATTCGTAAACGAGTTGCAAGCTCACGCTTCTTCATCATTCGCTTGTTCATACCTACTCCTTTCCAGGGTACGAAAAAAGCACTTAGATTGCTCTAGTGCTTAATTGATATTTACAAATTTAACAGTTTGTCCTACAGAGAAATCGTCAGTTTTATCAATCAAAACCTCTGTCCAAATATTCGAAGGCGTCCCTTTCACCTTATGGAATACTACTTCATCTACAGTTAATAACTTACCGACAACACCGTCAGATGGGACATTTTCGTCTAATGATATAACCGTTCCAAACGGAGCTTGAAATATATCTTTAATCTTCATACTTTTTCAACTCCCCTTCCCAATATTTGAGGTTTTGTATCGTTTGCTTTGTCTCACTTTTAGGTATATTATACTTCTTTTCCACAGAAAGTAAATAGTGTTGCGCCTCTATCTCTCCTTTTATTTTAGATAAATCATCACCTTCAACAAGACGACCATCTAGCCACTGTTCGGCGTGATACAACTCCTCTAAAATTTCAGAAATAGTAGGTTTCTTTTGAAGAGCAATTGTATATGCATCGTAATTCAATGCCGCTGCTTTTTGCTTTTTCAGATACTGCTCGGACTCATCATTTTGCCAAATCACACCGCCTCTTTCTCTGAATTTCTTAGTAAGTTTGTTCTGACGTACAATATTTACAGGTCTTCGTTTATTCTTATCTTTGTTCCGAGACATCG
The DNA here is from genome assembly GCF_025447695.1 of Streptococcus danieliae. Lineage (NCBI taxonomy): Bacteria > Bacillati > Bacillota > Bacilli > Lactobacillales > Streptococcaceae > Streptococcus > Streptococcus danieliae. Next base: position 13,063 of record NZ_JAOBSU010000022.1, read on the forward strand.
CTTCCTTAGCATAATAGGACGGCCTATACTCCACCCCCATACTCTCAGCACTCTCTCGGATAATCCGTTCATACTCCTCCTCACTAAGTGAGTAATGCGCTGCTGCTGAACAGCGACAATGAGGATGCATGGGGCTGGCATTCTCTCCTGGTGTCATCTTGGCTACTTTGAAGATTTTCCCATCCAAGGGCTTACAAATCTCACAAGCTTTAGGTTCTGAAATGAATTCATACTCCGTGTAGCCGTTAGCATCAAAAGCCTGTTTCTGGGCTTCTGTCGCAACTCTAGCACCTTCTGTAACTGCCAGTCGTCTTGCCTCGCTAGCAGATACCCCAAACTCTCGTCTAAGCCTTGGAATCATCTCTGTTGGGTTCTTACCCCTCAGCAATAAATCCTCTGTCATCTTAGCTACGATGTGGCGGAGTTCATCTTGTCTTTCCCAGATACGACTGGACCAAGTTGCTCCTTTGAATGGCGTATTAAGTGTTGCTTGGGCCATTTGCTTGATAGCACCATCAGATAAGACAGACCCACCCAAAAGACCCGCTTGTAGCTCCAACTCTTTCGCATACTCCTGATTTAAGAATTTTTCCGTCATCTTATGCTCCGAGTCTGACAAAGCAATCATCTCCAAGTCCATTTGGTATTGAAGCAACTCCAAGCGTTTCATACGCATTTTCAGATTATAGAGGGCAAGCTCTGAATTGGCCTTAGCGGAGAAATCTTTTTCTGCAACATAGCGCTTGGCTTTTTCTTCAAAAGCCTGAACATCCATGTCAGAAACTCTTTCCCTGACATCTTTAAGGGTCAAGCCGTTTTTATCAGCATAGCGTTGCTCAAAAGCACGGATTTCTTTTTCAATTTCAGAAAAATGATAATCGTAAAGGCGTTTCATCTCCTCACCAAGACTTGCATCACGCTCAATCTTAGCTTCTTGCTCCGCCCTTATTCTCTTTTTCCAATAATCATTGTTCATCGTCTAAATCCTTATCGGCTAAGCGTTGATTTTTGGCCATCTTCTGGGCTAAAAGACTGAATTCTTCATCCTCCTTGCTCAACTTATCCAATTCAGCCTTGGGATCCTCCACAATGTCAGTAATCTGCATGGCTGTTTCTTTGGAAAGCTCACCACCGAGAGCCTGGAAGGCTTCGATTTTCTCCTGCAAGGACTTAGGCAGGTTCGGAGTGAAGGTCACTTTTAGCTTAGCAACGTCAAAATCCTTGATTTCTTTAAGAAGTGTTGAAACTGTCGCAATTAACCGATACCTACGCTTAAGAGAACGTTCAAAAAGAGCCTGCATGTCAACCCGCTCCTGGTCCAGACCAAAGACTTTCCACTTCATGGCCTCGCCAGACTGGACCCCAGAGAAATGTTCGTCTGTCATGTCCGGTGTATTCGTAAATTTGTGGATATCATTGACAACCCGCTTCTTGTAAGCCTCTGTACCATTGACATCGTACTGCTTATAGAGATACCTAGCATCCACATTCCCCTCTTTACCATCAGCATCAACCGGAGGCTCAATGTTCATAAGCCGAGCTTGGCGCATTTTCGACAAATATTCAATCTGTTTTTCAGCGGTATCTACATAATCAGGAAAAGAAACACGACCAAAGATCGCTAAAATAGCGTCTGATAAATCCTGCATATAGTTAGCTGTATCCGATTGAGCACTATCATAGAGGTCAATCAGAGAAAGTTCCGTTTCGTAATCTCCCATACCATTCCCAGTATTCAGATACTCTGTAATAGGGACCAGATCAAAAGCGTGAGAGGTAGAGGCCACCTCAATTAGCTTTCCATCGTATTCAAAGGTCACTATCCGATTATTCGTATAAAGTTCAACAATCTTGATAGTTTCATCAAACTGGGATTTTCGATAATACCGTACACCAGCCACGCTATGATTTTCTAGGGTCATGTCAAATATAACGAATGTCCCTAGTGGATCCAGTTTTACTGCTCGTGTAGTATCGTCTTTAGCTCTATAAATCAAGTCATAAGCCCGACCGACTTTCGATAAATCAAGAACCAGGTCTCGATTCAATTGGTGAAAATCATTCAACCTAGCCAGCTCTTTAAAAGCGTCATCTGTAGCCGTGTCTTCCTCATAATCAACCCGGATAGGATTACCAACTAGATACCCCTGTTTGAAGCTAGAAATGGCTTTACCGAAATTATGAACCGCTCTGACATCCGCCATATCCTTTTCTCTACGCCGACCAACCTTGCTGATTTCATGATTGTTGCCTTCGGCATAATCATAAAGCTCCTGAATCCTCGGCCTTTGAACCGATTCATGATGGGCAATGTAATCACGAAGCAATGAGTAGTCATTCGCTTCAAGCTCTGCTAAAGTGCTTACACGATAGCGAAGACGAGCTTCACGGTGAAACCGGAACTCTAGCTGCCTGCTTCTTCCTGTACTATCACTAAAAGTTTCAATATAGCCCATGTTTCTCCTTTCCTATAATCCGAAACCCGCTCTCAAGACATCGAATTGAGTAGATTTTTGTTTAATGTGATACCGTTCCATCGAATATCGTAAGGCATCGATGATGTGGTTGTTCTTATCGATTGGTTCATTCAACCAGTTTCCTTCTTTGTCTTGTGCGAATGTGTAAGTGTTAAACTCCTCAATAGTATTCTCGCAAGATGGGTGAATGTGAATCTTGAAGCCTTGCAAGAACTGAATCCCTTGCATGATAGACCCTTTCCCTTTGTAGCTAGCCACGACACCCTGAATCCCTTTACTTCGGATTTCGGCGATCAACCGTTTTTCCGCACTGTCTGCAGTCAGTAGGGTTCGTTCCAGCTGATTGTCTTTCAGCATTTTAACAATAGCATCGGTCAGCATGCCTCTTTGATAATGTTCTCGGTATATCCAAATCTCTTTCTTCTCCAAATCAACTGCCGAACAAACAAGAGCGGTAGGATCATGGGTAAAACCAAAGTCAAGACCAGCTGTTGTTTCATTGATTCGCTGAATCGTTTGGTCAATGTTAAAGTCAACAACTGAAAAGTTATCGAACACCAAGCCCTCAGCGACTCCCCATTCGCCATCACAGACGATTCTAGCCCGCCTAGGGTTAGTCAGGTATAAATCCTCATATCGTTGGATATCGACCTCATCAAGCCACTCATTGACTCTGTAGGTGGTCGTCAAAGCTAAGGTATCTGCTCGCCTCGTATCTTCATCAAAAAATACTTTCTTGAGCCAGTGTCGTTCCGACCAGGGGTTGAAAGTCACTGTGATTTGTTTGAAGAAATCCGGAACATCTAAACTCCCCCGGATAGATTCGACAACTGTTGAAAACTTGGCTTCACTTTCAATCTGGTACGCTTCTTCAAACCAGGCCCAGCAAAGAATGCCAACATCGACCGTAATGGATGTGATTTTCAACTCATCATCAAGCCCTCGAAATAGAATTTTCTGACCTGTTTTTCTGACAGTGATTTCCGGCAACGACTCATTAAACTTGAATAAGTGTAGAACTCCCAACTGATTGCAGGCCCATTTGAAATCTGTGTAAGTTGACTGCTTATTTGTATTTGAATAGCGTCGAACTACTAAAAGATTAGCCCACTCATACTTAAGCATTCGAACAATAAAATTGAGAGCAGTAGTCTTTGATTTCTTTGATCCACGGCTGCCTTTTACAACTCGATAGAAGTTTGTGGAGTGCCAATACTTGCCATACCCTTTACCAACAATCGCTGGCAGGTTCTTAATCAAGGATTTCTGACTCATTCGCAAACACCACCGTTCCTTTAATCTCAGTCTCTACTTTATCGTTCCACTCATCCTTTCTATTCTTCAACCAGAATATTTGAGCTGTAGTATTTGGTTTATGGTACTTCTTAATGGTAACGACATCCCCCTGATTTGTGACTGTCTCTTCAGTGTAGTAAAAACCAGTAGCTGTCTTATACAGAGCATTTTCTACCTGTCTGTCGGCTACTTGTTTACTCTCTTTTAGGGTGGCCGAAAAGGCCGGAAATTTTTTCTTCCAGTCTTTGAATGTTGAATAAGAGATTCCAATATTGCTTGCAATCTGAACATCCGTCAATCCATCTCTGGCCCAGCCTTTTACCAGAAGTAGACCTTCATCAGTTACCCAGTCGGTGTACTTCGCCAGTTTGACCACCTCCTAACTTCATCGATATTAATAATATTTTTAGCGGTAAACTGCACTGTAAGTAAACCATTCATCTTTAACAACAGTCTTGCACATTCTCGCTTATCAATCTTATTTTCGGATGTCAAATACAAGTAGACAACATTGCACGAAATAAGCTTAATCATTTGTACTTGATTATTGACATCAATTTCTTCCTTGTTTAATTTTAAAACCTTTTCAATAAACAATTCTTGTTCTTCTGTATACACTGGCTCAATTGAGTAGTCATAAATCGCACCCTCGCCACCAATTGTTGAATTATATCCGTTGATATAAGTACCTTGATTTTTAATCCACTCTTTTTCCAATCTAAAGAGTTCAGCCTGATTATCTGCACGGTCTACCACATGAATTGAAAAATTATCAGATCCATATTTCCTAATTGCTCTTCCAATAACTGAATTTGCAACACAATGCTCAGCAAAACGTTGATGTACAGTTCGAGTTGTAACTCCAATGTACTTCTTGCCATTTATTTGATTTTCAATACAATAAACAATTCCATAGCACATTTTATTCACCTCAAACTATATCTTAACACGGACAGTAGGAATCGAACCTACACCAGAGGTTTTGGAGACCTCCGTTCTTACCATTAAACTATGTCCGTAAAACAAAAAGCAGCGACCTAAATCACTGCTTCATCCACCATTTTTGCTTGTACTAAAAAATCGAAAGGAGACTCTATGTCTGAAATCGCAAATGGTACGCTGCTGCTTGACTGAGTAGTTGGTGGATTATCTCTGGTTCCTTTGAAAAACCATGCTACCAATTTATCACTTAAAAAGTGATACTTCTATAGCTTTTTGTATCACATTCCGCTTTTTTCAGCAAAAATCGATAAAATTCGCTTACGCTTCCGATAGATTCCCATTCTACTGATGTGTAATTTATCAGCTATCTCCTCCCAAGTATTACGAGATCCTTTTGACCAGCGCAATTCAAAAATACTCTTTAACTCATCATCTAATTCAGCAATTGTTGCACGTACTGCTTTTTCAAATGTCTCAAGTGATTTTATCCTTGCATCATCCGACCATAGTGCAATGATTCGCTCAGTCGGCTTTGAAACTGTATTTCCTTTACCTCCTCCGATGTTATCGTCATGCTCAATAGCGGTTTGTAATTCCAGCTTTCTATGAGCTATGTTGCTCATGACATAAGGATAGTCAAATAATCGCTCATCCAGGGCCTTTAGCTGCGCATTACTTAATCTCATCTATCTCCTCCAATCAATCCCATCTGCAATAGCTTACTAGCAATATCCCTGGCATAGTCTGAACCCGTCTTATCAGCTAGATGGCTATAATGTATGTAGATTTTTTCAAACACTTTCACAGCATTCTGATAGTCTTTCAATTCATCCAGACTCACTGTAATGTACTTAAATTTTGTACAAGGCCTAG